>CBJMQH010000576.1:0-3344 GCA_966431825.1 uncultured Trinickia sp. | reverse complement strand
CCGCGGCTGCGGCATCGCTCGAAGAGCAGGCAGCGCAGCTCGATGCGGCGGTTGCCGCGTTCCACGTCGTCGAGGGGCGCGGTTGAGCTCCCCGTGCGCTCGGTCCCTTCAGCGGGGCCGCGCTGTCGATGTCGGGCCGCTCCCACGGCCCGATTGATGGCTGCCTACGCGAACTCGTAATCGTCGGCGCGGACGCGGCGCGTGAGGCGCCGGAATGAGAACGTGAAGCCCGGCCAGAGCGTCGTATTCTTTCCGGTTGTCGAGAGATACCAGCTGCGGCAGCCAGAGTCCCAGACCGTGCCACGCATGGCCGCCTGCACGCGTGCGTTGTACGCCGCTTCGACCTCGGGCTTGACCGACATCGTGCGCGCCCCGCGCACGGTGAGTTCGCGCAGGCAGGCCGCGATATAGGCGATATGCGACTCGATCATGTAGATCATCGAGTTGTGCCCAAGGCCCGTGTTCGGGCCAACCATCAGAAAGAAGTTCGGGAAGCCCGCGATCGCCGTGCCGAGATACGCTTGCGGCCCGTCGCGGCGCCACCGTGCGTCGAGGTCGGCGCCGTGTGCGCCGATCACCGTGAACGGCGCGCCCGCGTCGGCCACTTCGAAACCCGTGCCGCAGATGATCGCGTCGACGCGGTGGTGGACACCGTCCGTCGTGACGATGCCATCGGCGACGATTTCTCGGATCGGTGTCGTCACGAGCGCTACATTCGGCTGCGTGATGGCCGGATAGTAGTCGCTCGACAGCAGTACGCGCTTGCAACCGAGCAGGTACCCGGGCGTGAGCTGCGCGCGCAGCGCCGGATCCTTGACGCGCCGCGCGAGATAGGAGAGCGCGAAGCGCGTCGGCTTCGCGAGCAGCTTCGTATTCCTGACGAATGCGAGCGCCCGCGCTTCATGTTGCCAATATTGCGCGAAGCGTGCGAGGCGCTGTGCCAGCGGCACGCTGCGGAAAAGCCGCTGCATGCGCGGGCCGATTGGGCGGTCGCGGCGCGGCA
This sequence comes from uncultured Trinickia sp., assembly GCA_966431825.1. Classification (GTDB taxonomy): domain Bacteria; phylum Pseudomonadota; class Gammaproteobacteria; order Burkholderiales; family Burkholderiaceae; genus Trinickia. Next base: position 2,341 of record CBJMQH010000576.1, on the reverse strand, counting down.
TGACCCAGGGTGGCGTGCGCTGAAACACCGACAGATGCCCAACCCGCGGCTGGAGCTGTGGAATGAACTGCACGGCGCTGGCACCCGTGCCGATCACTGCGATCGATTTTCCTTCGAGCGGATAGTCGTGATCCCAGCGCGCGGAGTGAAAGCAGGCCCCCGCAAAGCGGTCGAGACCGGCGATGCGCGGCATGGCCGGTCGGGAAAGCGGGCCGCTGGCGGCAATCACGACGTCGGCTTCGATACGCTCGGTCGGGCCGTCAGTCGAGACGATGTCGAGCGACCAGACGCGCCGTGCGTCGTCGAAGCGGGCAGCCGCGACGCGCGCATTACAGCGCAGGTGCGCGGTCAGGTCGAACTTGTCCACGCAGTGCTTGAGGTACGCAAGGATCTCATGCTGCGGGCCGAAGACCCGCGACCACGCGGGGTTGGGCGCGAACGAGAACGAGTAGAGATGCGAGGGCACGTCGCAAGCGGCACCCGGATAGGCGTTATCGCGCCAAGTGCCGCCGACCTCGCTCGCTGCCTCGTAGATCGTAAACGCGCTGATGCCCATGCGCTTCAAACGTATTGCCATGCCGATGCCGGAGAACCCGCTGCCGACGATTGCGATGCGGGGCATGGCCGATGGGTGACGCATTGGGGAGGGGTCCTTCGGATGGCTTCAGAAGCGGCGCGCATGGGATGCGCGCCGTGGGCATGCCGCGCACCGAGGGCGCGGCGAAGCGTGGAACGGCGGTTGCCTCAGTTGTCGTTCCAGCTGCCGGAGTCGTTGCTGCCATAGTCGACATCGCCCGAGCCGCCGCTGCTGCCGTCGTCCCAGTTGTCGTTGCCGCTGCCGAAGTCGACGCCGCCGGCGTCGCCGCCCGAATCGGCGCGCCGGTTGCGCCGCTCGTCGTCGATATAGACGTCACGCTCGATCACGCGCTCGCGATTGTTCGAGAGGGCCTCGCCGAGCAGCACGCCTGTCAGGAGCCCGCCCATGCCGCTTCCGATTCCACCGCCGCCTTGCTGGATGATGACGGGGGGCTGCTGGGGGGCAGGCGGGTACGGCGGATAGGAGGGCTGCCCCGGCTGCTGGCCGTAAGCGCCTTGCTGGAGCCGTTCGGCCTCCTGAGCGAACACCGATTGGCCGCCGGACTGAGCGGCGCTCGCCGTTGCGGCATTCGGATCCGGCCGTCCATCCACGCGCGCGCGCAGGCTGTCGATCGTTTTCGCCAGTTCGTCGAGCCGATAGGCGGGGACCGGCGTTGCGCCGTTCGAAAGCTGCTCGACCAGCGTGCGCAACTCGCCTTCGACGGCTTCGACGTCGCCGGGCAACGATTCATGACCGGGCGCGGTCGACAGACGTGCATCGAGTTTGAGCGAACGCGTCGCGTTCAGGAGCTCGGTTGCGCGTTTGAGCTGCGCGCGACGCTCTTCGTCGGCCCGCGCGTCGCCGGCCGAATTTGCACGTCGCAGCGTCCAGCGCAGCACGAGCACGATGGCGATGATGACGAGCACGATGCCGATCCACGCGAACGGGGAAAGCTTGTTGTGATGCGGCGCGGAGACGGGTTGCGCGGCAACGCCGGTCTGGGCCGACGGGCCGCCTGCGAACGGATTCGGCGCGGTGCCGTGCGACGGCGGGCGCGGCACTTGGGCGCCAGCGCCTTGCGCGGCCGTGCGCAGGTGCGATTCGATCTGGGCGAACTTCGTCGGATCGGCGAAACGGATCTGAGGGTCGAGCGTCTTTGCCTGCTCGATCTGCGCGAGACCGTCGGCATAGCGGCCTTCTCTCGCGAGGACCTGGCCATACAGATAGTGCGCGTGCGCGTTGTCGGGATGCGCCTTGAGCACCTCGGTCAATTCTGTGTCGGCCTTTTGCCAATTGCCTTGCGCCATGTCGCGCGTGACCTGCGACACGCTCGGCACGGCGAACGCAGCGGCCGAAATGAGCAGCAGCGATGCGCCTGCGGCCGCGAGAATCCTTTTCATCGAGTCAACCGGGCCGCTTCGCCCGTCTCCGTGAGAAACGACTTGAATCGTGTTGCGCAAGCGACGCGCCATCGCGTCGCCTGCCTGCTGCACCGTTGCGTTATTGCGCCGGCGTGTTCATCTGCTTCTTCAGCGCGGCCAGGCGGTCTTCGACCGACGGGCCGGCGTCGAGCGCAGCGAGCTTGTCTTCGAGGGCCTTGCCGCTCGACGTATCGGCCGAATTCAGGCGCGCATCCGAGCGGGCGTTCGAGAGGGCCACCTTGTCTTCGAGCTTGCGGAAGTCTTCCGACAGATTCTTGCCGCCGATGCCGCCGAGCGCCGTGGCCGCCACGTCCTTCGCTTCGGCGATCTGGTGCTTCGCCTG
>CBJMQH010000575.1:0-3402 GCA_966431825.1 uncultured Trinickia sp. | reverse complement strand
CGCCTTGCGACGCGACCGCCCGGGTACCGTTCATCAACGTGACGCGCCCCGCCTCGTGAAGCGCATGGAGCGCCTTCGAGAGCTGCGGCGTTCGCGCACGCCCCGGCCCCTGCCGCCAGACCTGTCCGCCAGCGCGTGGGTTCTCGTCAAGCACGGCGATCCGTTTGCCGGCCGCTACCGCCGCAGTTGCAGCGGCAAGCCCGGCCGGTCCCGCACCGACGATGACGATATCGAAGTGCTGCGTCATGATCGCTTGCACTCCGTCCGGATCGCCATGCCGTCGCGACAGACCGTCTGGCAACCGAGCACGTGACGCACGCCGTCCACTTCCACTCGGCACTCCTGACAGATCCCCATACCGCAGAATGCTGTGCGTGGCGTGCCCGTGACCGAGATGCGCGTGCCGGCAATCCCGTACACGCGTGCAAGCGCGGCTGCGACGATCGTGTGCTCCGCCACTTCGATCGTTTCACCGTCGACGCAAACCCGCACGATGGCAGCATTGCCGACTGGATCTTGGGTATCGGCTCGATCAGGCCGCATCGTCGAATACTCCGTGCAAGCGGGCAGGCAGATACGGCGCGATATCGATCGGCGCATCGTGTCCCAGAATCTGCGCGGCGATAAGCCGGGCCGTGCCAAGCGAGGTCGTCACACCGAGCCCTTCGTGACCGGCAGCCACCCAAACGCGCCCCCGATCTGCGCCGGCCGGCCCGATCAGCGGCAAGCCGTCGGGCGTCGCCGCCCGCAGTCCCGTCCAGGCGCGCACGGCCGTCATGGCGCTCAGCGCCGGCAAATAGCGTGTCGCGCGTGCGAGCATCTGCGCGAGTACCGGCAACTCGACCGCAGCATCCTCGGTGCCGAATTGGCGCGACGACCCGATCAGCACTTGCCCGGTCGGGCGCGGCTGGGCATTGAAGGCAACCGAGGTGCCCGTCGCATGGTGGGCGCTCGAGATGTAGCCGAGCTCGAGAAGCTGGTGACCGATGAACCCCGGATAGCGGTCCGTGACGAGCAAATGCCCCTTCTTCGCCTCGAGCGGCAGCCCAGGCAGCAATCTCCTGGCATCGAGACCGTTCGCCACGACGACATGATCGGCTTCGATGCGCACACCCGACGCCAACGTGACCGACCCGCCGGCTACCGCAACGACTTGCTCCCCGGTGTGAACGACGATGTTTTGGGATCCTGAAGAATGCATGAGAAGCCATTGGGCGGCGCGCGGCGCGTAGACGATCGCATCGTCGTCGACAAGCAGACCGCCGGTCATGTCCGGCGCAAGCGCAGGTTCGCAAGTGCGCAGTGCATGGGCATCGAGCAGCTGTGCGCCAACACCTTGCGCAGTCAAGGCTTCCCCAAGCGAGCGCGCAGCATGCAATTCCTCGTCGTTCGCGGCGACCCACAGCGTGCCGCAACGATCGAATGCATCGGCAGGCCGCAACCGGGGAGCGAGTTCGAGCCATAGTGAGCGCGAATAGCGGGCAAGTGCGAACTCGGCCGGCGAGTCATTCATGACGACCAGATGCCCCATACCCGCTGCCGTCGTGCCGCCGCCGATGCCCTGGGCATCGCAGACCGCCACGTGCAGGCCGCGTGCCGCGAGCTCAGCGGCACACGCAGCGCCGACAATCCCCGCACCGACCACGACGATGTCCGGTTTCACGCGCGTTCACTCGACATCGGTCATGGGAATGCCGGCCGCGAAGGGATCGTCGGCGGCGAAGCACAAGCGACCTTCGGCCATGATGTGCGCACGCCCCGTGATCGTCGGCACGATGGCGCGCGCGTCGGCCGGGGCATCCGCAGGCAAGGCCGCTGTGTTGCGCTCGGCATCGAGCCACTGATAGCGCCCCTCGAACACGCTGCCGATGATGCTCTCCTGCCGCCACGGCGCATCCGGCGCAAGTTTGCCGTCTGCCGCGAGGCAAGACAGCTTCGCACTCGTACCGGTACCGCAGGGCGATCGATCGTAGGCGTCGCCCGGGCAAAGAACGAAATTGCGACTATCGACGCCCGCGCTCGGGCTATCCGCGAAGAGTTCGATGTGATCGATGAATGCACCGCCGGCACCACTGATACCCTGGCGCGCGAGCGACTCGCGGACAGTGTGGGTGAACGCCGTCAGCTCACGAATATTGGCCGGCACGAGCGTGCGGCCGTGATCGGAGACGAGAAAGAACCAATTCCCGCCCCACGCCACGTCGCCGACGAGCGGCCCGTGCCCCGGCACGTCGACAGTCACGGCGCGACGATAGCGGTAAGCCGCGACATTGCGTACGCAGACGCTGCCGTTGTCGTTGAGCGTGGCTTCGACGACGCCGACCGGCGTTTCGATCCGGTGACGTCCGGGCCCGATGCGCCCCATGTGGGCGAGCGACACGACAAGCCCGATCGTGCCGTGGCCGCACATGCCGAGGTAGCCGACGTTATTGAAGAAGATGACGCCTGCCGCGCAGCTCGGATCGTGCGGCGGCAAGAGCAGCGCACCGACCATGACGTCGGAGCCGCGCGGTTCCGTGACGACGGCCGCCCGCCAGGCATCGTGCCGGGCACGAAGGATGTCGCGCCGCGTCGCAAGCGGGCCGTTGCCGAGATCGGGGCCGCCCGCAATCACGAGACGGGTCGGCTCGCCGCCGGTATGGGAATCGATGATGTCGGTCGTGTTCATGCCGCACATGGTAGGGGCGTTGAATGCGGGCCGTCTTGGCGGCGATGCGCGCACGCCATGCCGATTTCGGCACATCGCGTGCGTTCGCGCGGGTTGTGCCGAAATCGGCATCCACGGTGCGCGAACGACGCAAGACGATGGGCCGACCGCTCCCTACACTGACGGCACGAATTCACTTGAACCGCCTGAAGCAAGGAGAAACGAAATGGCTCAAACCTGGAAGGGCGTGTTGCCCGCCGTCACGACCAAGTTCCACGAAGATTTCAGCATAGACCGTGCGTGGACGAAGAAGAACATCGAGGCCCAGATCGATGCAGGCGTGGACGGCATCATTGTCTGCGGTTCGCTCGGCGAAGCATCGACGCTCTCGCTCGACGAAAAACTCGAAGTGCTCGACATCGCGGTCGATGCTGCCCGCTCGCGCGTTCCGGTCCTGCTGACGATCGCCGAAAACAGCACGCTCGACGGGTGCCGTCAGGTCGAGCGTGCAGCCAAGCGCGGAGCGGCTGGGTTCATGGTGCTGCCGGGTCTGCGCTATCTGTCGGACCGGCGCGAAACATTGAACCACTTCCGGATGGTGGCCGACGCCAGCCCCTTGCCGCTGATGATCTACAACAACCCGCTCGCGTACGGCGTCGACATGACACCCGAGATGTTCGCCGAGATCGCCGATGAGCCGAAGATCGTCGCGATCAAGGAGTCATGCGGCGACGTGCGGCGCGTGACCGACCTCA
>CBJMQH010000574.1:0-3415 GCA_966431825.1 uncultured Trinickia sp. | reverse complement strand
CCAGATGCGGGTGCGCTCCTGGATCGAATCCATCGGCGTCAGCGACTGGACGCCGGCTCGCGCGCACGCGTGCTCGAGGCCGTCGAGGCGCTGGGTTACCGGCCGCATCTGGCCGCGCGCGCACTGGCCGAAGGCCGGGGGCCGACGATAGCGCTGATGGTGTCGAGCATCGCCAACCCGTTCTACCCGGAGTTTGCGCTCGCGGTCGAACGTGCGGCGCGTGCGCGCGGGCAATTTCTGATCATCTGCAATACGAACGAAGACCCGCTCGTCGGCCGCGCGTATCTGGATCAGATCGCCGGCACGTTGTCGGAGGGCGTGCTCGTGACGAACGCGAATCTGGACTTCGCCGATCTGCATCGAACGATGGCCCGCGGCGCCCCCGTTGTCCTGTGCATGTGGGAGCGGCCTGACGACCCGCCGGGATTGCCTTGCGTGGCCGTCGATTTCGGTTTGGCCGGGCGGCTCGCGGCCGAGCACCTGATCGGGCTCGGTCATCGGCGCATCGGGGTGATCGTCGGCAGCAAGGTGTCGGGTATTCATGCCTCGCGTGAGGCGGGGTTCATTGCTGCCGCTCATGAAGCGGGGGTCGAGATCGAGGCGTCGGCCATCCTGCATGCGCCTGATTCGGTCAAGGGCGGCTATGCCGCGACGCGTGCCCTGCTCGCGGAGCACGCGGACCTCACGGCGATTTTCGCGACGAACGATCTGCCGGCGCTCGGTGCCATGCATGCGGCGGCCGATCTTGGCCTCGACGTGCCGCGCGATTTGTCGGTTGTCGGCATTACCGACATTCAGCCGGCAAGCGAAGCGCGGCCGCCGCTGACAACCGTGGCGGTGCCGACCGTCGAAGCGGCCGAGCTTGCGGTCGGGCTGCTGCGCGAACTGATCGAGGCGCCTGCGGCAGCGCCCGATGGGGGCCGGGGCACTGCGCCGATGCGCGTCAGTTCGCCCCCGCAACTCATCGTGCGCGGGTCGACGGGCGCGGTGCGCTAAGCAGGCCTAGCGTGGGCATAGGCTGGATGGCCCCGACCGACAAAATCGCTAGCCCTCACCGCCCCGCTTGCTTCCCCGTTTCACCGATACGCTTTTCCCACGCAGCGAGGATCTGCTTTTCGAGCGCGTCGTAGTCGCGGCCGAAATGGTGGCCGCCAGCCGTGCGGATCACGTCCGCTGTGCCCGTCAGTGCCGGGCACAGCGTGTCTTCCTCATCCTCGCCGTAGAAACATTGCACGATGCCTGCCGGCAGCCGATCGACTTCGGGCTTCGCCGGCAATGCCTTCTCGCTCGGCGGCAGCCCAAGCCAGCCGCCCACGCGCACCTGAAAATCCGCCGCGCGTGCGAAGCCCAACAGCGAAACAAGCGCCACTTGATCGCGCAACGAAGCCGGAAGCCGGTTATAAGCGAACGGCATGACATCGGCGCCGAACGAATAGCCGATCAGCGCAATGTGGTCGGCGTGCCAGCGCGCACCATAGACGCGCAGCACGCGCGCCAAGTCGTGCGTGACCTGATCGGGCGTCTTCTCGCTCCAGAAGTAACGCAAGCTGTCCCAACCGATCACGGAGACACCGTCCTTGCGCAACGCCTCGCCAATCGTCTTGTCGAGATCGCGCCAGCCGCCGTCGCCCGACATCACCACCGCCAGCATCCCGCGCGGGTGGGCGGCCGGCAATTCGATCAGCGGCAAATCCGACACGTCCTGGTCGCCGCCGCCCGTCGATTGCAGATGCGGCGAGACGAGCGCCGCGAACTGCTGCGCGGGCGTGCTCGCGGCATCGAACAGACGCGGCGGCTTCGCAACCAGTTGCGCCGCATATTGCGCAACCATCTCTTTCTTGTCGCGGAAGCCCGGTGCATCCGCCCCTTCCTTCACGGCGGAACGCTGCGCCGCAGCCGTCGCGGACACAGCCGCATCGTGCGTCACACCGGTCTCCACGAAACCGGGCAACACGCTGCCGCGGCTCACCGTCGGGTCGGGCGGACAGAGTGCGAAACGCCGATCGAGCCTCGCGTCGGCGTCGACCGACACCGCACCCGCGATCGTGTTCGCCGGCGCCTGCGCCAACACATGCAGCGCCAGCGTTCCGCCTGCGCCCGTACCGGCGACGATCGGTGCGAAATAGCGGCGCGACTTGAGCTGGCGCTCGAGCTGGTGCGCGACAGCTTCCGCATCGCCGACGAGCTGCTGGCAAGCATGTCCGTCCACCGGCGGTGCCGCCGCAATCGTGGCCGCATAACGCGGCGTATCCACGCCCACGGTCAACGCGCCTTCGCGCGCGAGTGCACGCGCCGCCGCCTGATCGGCCGGCGTCCAGCCGGCTTGCGACGAGAACAGCACCACAAAGCCGCGCGGCTCCCCGTCGGGCCACGCAACCGAGACCTCGCCATACCGTCCGCCCGCGACGTGCGTTTCGGCCGGGTGGTCGGCTGCCTGTACCGACGCGCACAACACCAGCGCCGCCGCGGCAGCGCCCCATCGAATCCTGCTTGCTACGGCCCAAACCGTCATGAACGACGCCCCCCGGCGAGTATTGAGAGATCCACCAATGTCAGGAGCGCACTCGCCCAGCCGGACACCGCGAGATAACGCGGCTCCCAGCGCGGCGCAAACTTTCCCTTGAATGCACGGAGCCCATGGAAATTGTAGAAACGGCCTCCGAAGCGCCAGACGAGCGAGCCCACCTGATGCAGCGGCGAGCCGAGCGGCACCGACTTCACGCCCGAAAACGGCGCCACGCCGAGACTCAAGAAGCGATAGCCGGCCGACTTCAGGTGCAATGCGAGCTGCACGAACAGATAGTCCATGACGTACGGCGACGCCTCGGGGCGATGACGCATCACGCCGACCGTCGCTTCCACGGCCAGGTCGGTCGTCATGAACGTCGCAAACGCGACGGGCTCGCCGCCCTGCCGGACGAGAATCACCGACTGCGCGGCCAGATACGCCTCGCTGAACGCCGCCACCGAGAAACTCTTTTCGCGCGCCGAGCGGTCTGCAAGCCAGCAATCGGAGATGCCGCGCAAGACGTCGAGATGGGCGGGAACATCGGCGGCATCGATGACTTCGATCGTGCAGCCGTCGCGCTCCGCCCGCCGCAACGAATAACGCAGCCCCGAGCGCTGAGGCCCCGCCAGATCGAACGCGTCGAGCGCGACGCGCGCCTCCTCGCCGAGCTTCATCAGCGTGAGCCCCGAATCCAGATAGAGCGGCAGCGAATCGGCCCGCACTTGATAGAACGCGGCTCGCCCGCCGTGGCTATGGGCCAGCGCAACAAAGTTGCGAATCAGCTCGGGCCATGCATCGCGCGGCCCGACCGGATCGTGCAGCGCCGCCCAGGTACGGCCGTGCTTGGCGTACATGAGGAACGCGTCACGCGAACCCGAAAATAGAAAGCTCTTGTCGCCCATCATG
>CBJMQH010000573.1:0-3428 GCA_966431825.1 uncultured Trinickia sp. | reverse complement strand
CGTACGCACGACATGAACACGGCGAACTGGATTCCCGACCTGTTCATGAAGCGCGTCATCGAGGGCGGCGAGTGGACGCTGTTCTCGCCGTCGACCTGCCCGGACCTGCACGACAAGTTCGGTGCCGATTTCGAAGCGGCTTACACGGCCTATGAAGAAAAGGCTGCGCGCGGCGAGCTCAAGCTGTTCAAGAAGATCCCGGCAGCGCAGCTCTGGCGCAAGATGCTCGGCATGCTGTTCGAGACGGGCCACCCCTGGATCACGTTCAAGGATCCGTGCAACGTGCGCTCGCCGCAGCAGCACGTCGGCGTCGTCCACTCGTCGAACCTGTGCACCGAGATCACGCTGAACACGAGCGATACCGAAATCGCCGTCTGCAATCTGGGCTCGGTGAACCTCGTCGCCCACATGGTCAAAGGGGAAGACGGTCGTTACACGCTCGACCACGACAAGCTCAAGCGCACGATCAGCGTCGCGATGCGCATGCTCGACAACGTGATCGACATCAACTACTACGCCGTCGCGAAGGCCCGTAACTCGAACCTGAAGCACCGCCCGGTCGGCATGGGGATCATGGGCTTCCAGGACTGCCTGCATCTGCTGCGCACGCCTTATGCTTCGGATGCGGCCGTGGAGTTCGCCGATCGCTCGATGGAAGCCGTCTGCTACTACGCGTACTACGCGTCGACGGAACTCGCCGAAGAGCGCGGCCGCTACTCGAGCTATCGCGGCTCGCTGTGGGATCGCGGCATCCTCCCGCAGGATTCGCTGAAGCTGCTTGCCGACGCGCGCGGCGGCTATGTCGAAGTCGATACGAGCGAGTCGATGGACTGGACGGCCCTGCGTTCGCGCATCGCCGCCCACGGCATGCGCAATTCGAACTGCGTGGCGATCGCGCCGACGGCCACGATCTCGAACATCATCGGGGTGTCGGCTTGTATCGAACCGACGTTCCAGAACCTCTATGTGAAGTCGAACCTGTCGGGCGAATTCACGGTGGTGAACGACTACCTGGTGCGCGACCTGAAGGCGCGTGGCCTCTGGGACGAAGTCATGGTCGCCGATCTGAAGTACTTCGACGGCACGCTCTCGCGCATCGACCGCGTCCCGGCCGACCTGCGTGCGATCTACGCGACGGCGTTCGAAGTCGATCCGAAGTGGCTCGTCGAGGCGGCAGCACGCCGTCAGAAGTGGATCGACCAGGCACAGTCGTTGAATATCTACATGGCCGGTGCGTCGGGCAAGAAGCTCGACGAGGTGTACAAGCTTGCCTGGCTGCGTGGCCTGAAGACGACCTATTACCTGCGTACGATGGCGGCGACGCACGTCGAGAAGTCGACGGTCGCGCACGGTGCGCTCAATGCCGTACCGTCGAGCGAAGGCGGTGCGGGCGGTGCTGCCGGCGGCTTCGGCGCAACGGGTGGCTCGCTCGGTTCGGGTTCGCAGGCGGGCGGCATGAATGCTGCGCCGGCGGCCGGTGTGGCCGCTGAGCAGCCGGAGGCTGACGGCCCCGTCTGCATGATGCGTCCTGGCGATCCGGGCTTCGACGAATGCGAGGCGTGCCAGTAACGACACGCTTGCCTGCCGCGCACTGCGACGAGATTCGCGCAGTGCGCGAGCGCACTGACAGGACCCGCGCGCGCTGCACGCACCCGCAGCAAAAGACACTAGAACACGCAGTGCGAAGTGCGACGACATGGACCCTGACTGCCGAATGCTTCGGATCGCTGACGATGATGCAAACGCATCTCGCTCGATCGAACGAGGCGCGTCACAGCCGTGACGATGACGCGCGCAGCGCGCGCGATGTCGAGGCAACAAACGATGTCGCGACGACGATGCGGCGATCAAAGTGTTGTATGCAGGTCGCAGCGCGAAACGAAAACAGGAATTTTCATGAGCGAGCCCTTTTATCGCTCGTGAAAAGATGGTACAAACCGATCTAAATTGATGGTGAGAATTTATGCTCAACTGGGATGACGAGACGACTGCCGTAGCTCCCTCGAGCGGTTCGCAACGTAACGTGTTGCGCGAGACCGCGGGACAGGCTGTCGGAACTGCCCTGGCACAAGACATCTTCGCGGGCGATATTGCGGTCGCGCCGTATGCCGAGCAAACGTCGGCAGCCGTTGCGGCTTCCGAAGCGCGCGTGAACGTGGCCGACAAGCGCATCATCAACGGCAAGACCGACGTCAATCAGCTCGTGCCGTTCAAGTACAAGTGGGCGTGGGAGAAGTACCTCGCCGGCTGCGCGAACCACTGGATGCCGCAGGAAATCAACATGTCCCGCGACATCGCGCTTTGGAAGGACCCGAACGGTCTGACCGAAGACGAGCGTCGGATCGTGAAGCGCAACCTCGGCTTCTTCGTCACGGCGGACTCGCTCGCGGCCAACAACATCGTGCTCGGCACCTATCGCCACATCACGGCGCCCGAATGCCGCCAGTTCCTCCTGCGCCAGGCATTCGAGGAAGCGATTCATACGCACGCCTATCAGTACATCGTCGAGTCGCTGGGCCTCGATGAGGGTGAGATCTTCAACGCCTATCATGAGGTGTCGTCGATCCGGGCGAAAGACGAATTCCTGCTTCCGTTCATCCACACGCTGACCGATCCGGCCTTCACGACCGGCACGCTCGAAGCCGATCAGAAGCTGCTCAAATCGCTGATCGTGTTCGCCTGCGTGATGGAGGGTCTGTTCTTCTACGTCGGGTTTACGCAGATTCTCGCGCTCGGCCGGCAGAACAAGATGACCGGTGCGGCGGAGCAATACCAATACATCCTGCGCGACGAGTCGATGCACTGCAACTTCGGCATCGACCTCATCAACCAGATCAAGCTTGAAAACCCGCATCTGTGGACGGCCGAGTTCCGCGAAGAGATTCGCGAGCTGTTCAAGCATGCGGTCGAACTCGAGTACCGCTACGCCGAGGACACGATGCCGCGCGGCGTGCTGGGGCTCAACGCGTCGATGTTCAAGAGCTATTTGCGCTTCATCTGCAACCGTCGTTGCCAGCAGATCGGTCTCGATCCGCTGTATCCGAACGAGGAAAACCCGTTCCCGTGGATGAGCGAGATGATCGACCTGAAGAAGGAGCGCAACTTCTTCGAGACGCGCGTCATTGAATATCAGACCGGCGGTGCGTTGTCCTGGGAGTGAACGACGCTTAGGTCCTGGACGAAATGGTTGGGGTGCCGCGGCATGGGTCGCGGCGAAAATGTTAGGAGCATGAACGCCTGATGCAAAGCGTGCTTGGCGGGAGCGCCGCCAACAAACAAGACAGGCACTTTGCGAACCATTCAGTGGGATCGGCGAACTACCCCCCGAAGCTGGCGGCCCTGCCGCCGGCTTGTCAAGAGCGATTGAAGGCGCACGTACGCAGTACGCGTGCGGGCGCCGAAATGATCTGGCGTGCTGTGCCCCCGGG
>CBJMQH010000572.1:0-3431 GCA_966431825.1 uncultured Trinickia sp. | reverse complement strand
ATCTGCGAAATCATGAAGGCCTACGACGTGAGCTTCTCGCTCGGCGACGGCCTGCGCCCCGGCTCGGTCTACGACGCGAACGACGAGGCGCAACTCGGCGAGCTCAAGACGCTCGGCGAGCTCACGCAGATCGCCTGGAAGCACGACGTGCAGGTCATGATCGAGGGCCCAGGCCACGTGCCGATGCAGCTCATCAAGGAAAACATGGACCTGCAGCTCGACTGGTGCAAGGAAGCGCCGTTCTACACGCTCGGGCCGCTCACGACCGACATCGCGCCCGGCTACGACCACATCACCTCGGGCATCGGCGCCGCGATGATCGGCTGGTTCGGCACGGCCATGCTCTGCTATGTGACACCGAAGGAACACTTGGGCCTGCCGAACAAGAACGACGTGAAGGAAGGCATCATCACGTACAAGCTCGCAGCGCATGCGGCCGACCTCGCCAAGGGTCATCCCGGCGCGCAGATCCGCGACAACGCCCTGTCGAAGGCACGTTTCGAATTCCGTTGGGAAGACCAGTTCAACCTCGGCCTCGATCCCGACAAGGCCCGCGAATTCCACGATGAAACGCTGCCGAAGGATTCGGCCAAGGTGGCACACTTCTGCTCGATGTGCGGCCCCCACTTCTGCTCGATGAAGATCACGCAGGACGTGCGCGACTTCGCGGCCGCCCAAGGCGTCTCGGAAGAAGCCGCGCTGAAGAAGGGCATGGAGGTCAAGGCCGTCGAATTCGTGAAGGCCGGCGCCGAGATCTACCACCGCAGCTAAGCGGCAAGCGTCATCACGGTATGACCTGAGGGGGCTTCGGCCCCCTTTTTGTTTGAGTGCGGCCGCCCAGTGCTCTCCCGTCTCGAATTTTTCCGCGTCTCTCCCCGCCTCTCCCCGCCTCTTCTCGTTTCTTGCTGTTTCATGTCAGGCTGAAATATCGTTTTCGGTCGCGGTGCTACCATGCATTCCCGGTCCTTAAACGCGAGTGCACCCGCCTCGCAATACTCATGAAACCCGCCCACGTCGCTCAATTGCTCGTGCTTGCCGCCCTGTGGGGTGCGTCTTTCCTATTCATTCGCGTAGGCGTCCTCGAATTCGGCGTCGCACCGCTCATGGCGCTACGCGTCGGTATCGGGGCCGCGGTGCTCGTCGCCATGCTGCTCGCCCGCGGCGGTGCCGGCACGGCACTCGCGACGCTGAAGGCGCGCGCGGTACCGCTGTTCATCGTCGGCATCCTGAACTCCGCTGCCCCGTTTTGCCTGTTCGCATTCGCAGAGTTGACGCTGTCGGCCGGCACCACGTCGGTCATCAATGCCACGACGCCGCTCTGGGGCGCGCTCGTCGCCTACGTCTGGCTCAAGGACAAGCTCACGGGACTGCGCACGCTCGGCATGGCCATCGGGTTCGCGGGCGTCGTCACGCTCGTATGGGATCAGATCGCCAGCCCGCACGGCGGCCAAGGCAGCTCGGCGTTCGCCGGCGCATTGGCCGCCGCGGCCGCCAGCGCTGCCACCCTGCTCTACGGCATCGCCGCGAATTACACGAAGCGCCATCTGGCCGGCGTGGACGCGTTGACCATCGCTACGGGCAGCATGATCGGTTCGAGCATCGCACTCCTGCCCTTCGCGATTGCCACGTGGCCTGCAGCCAGCGTCTCGGCCCCCGCGTGGGGCGCCGTGCTGGCACTCGGCGTCGCCTGCACCGGCATCGCCTACTTCATCTACTTCCATTTGATCAATGTGGCCGGCCCCGCGCGTGCCATGACGGTCACGTTCGTCATCCCCGTATTCGGCATATTGTGGGGCGCATTGTTTCTGCACGAGCAGGTCTCGATCGGCATGCTCGAAGGTTGCGCGATCGTCCTTGTCGGCACCGCGCTCGCCACGGGCTTCATCAAACGCATCCCCGGCATCCGTCAGCGCGCCGGGCAAGCTTAAGTCCCTCCAAGCGGGACCGCCCCGCTGCGGCGAACGTTCGACAGCCCACGCCGGGCGTCCGCCGCGCCCCCAGATCGACCCTCGACAGTACCCGAGCGCACATTGGAGCACCGTGTGCGCCGCTTACGCTCTGCCCATCATTTCGTGCGTTTCGTTTGTTAAACTGGCGCTTCGTCATATGGGCATCGTCCGGCATGCTTCGTTCTCTCGCCCGCACCGTGCGGCGCACTCGTCGCCACGCAGCGGACATGACCCGTTTCCGCGCCTCGCGCGCCGGCCCCGGCCGGCCACGCGTGCCCGCGACCTGCTCGCCATGGCCTCGCGTCGCGAACTGACGCTCGCGGGCATCCTGCCCTATCTCGTCCGCGACGACGGCGGTTGGCGCATTACCTATCAAGGCGTCACGCTGCGTAGTGCTTTCCAGCCCGTCGTGTCGATCACGCACAAACGCGTGATCGGCTATGAAGCGCTGCTCCGGGCGACCGATTCCGCAGGCCGCGCCATCAAGCCCGACGAATTGTTCGCCCGCGCACACTCGAGCGGTGCGGCACTCGCGTTCGAACGCCTTGCGCGCTGCGTTCACTTCGCCAACTTCGCCGAGCAAACCACCGACAACGGCTGGCTCTTCGTCAATGCGCTGCCGCGTCTCTTTCGCACCGGCTGGCCGTATCGCGCATTCATCGACGAGCTCTGCGAACACTTTGGCGTACCGCATCAGCGTATCGTGATGGAAATGATCGAGCAGCCGGCCACCGACGAGCGGCTTTTCGAGAAAACGGTCGAGACGCTGCGTGAACGAGGCCTGTTGATCGCCATCGACGACTTCGGCACCGGGTTCTCGAACTTCGACCGCATCTGGCGCGTACGGCCCGATATCGTCAAGCTCGACCGGTCGCTCGTCGCGCGCTTCGCCACGCCCGGTGCCGATCAGCAATTCGCCACGCAGCTCGTCACGATGCTCCACCGCGCCGGCGCGATGGTGCTGGGCGAAGGTGTCGAAAAAGAAGCGGAGCTGTTGCCGCTGATGGATGCCGATGTCGACTTTGCCCAAGGCTTTTGGCTCGGCCGGCCGCTGGCCTCCCTCGGCGAGGCCAGCGCACACGTGCCCGAGCGCGTCGAATCGATGTGGCAAAGCTATCGTGTCCATACCGAAGCTGCGCCGGGTTCACCGCTCTTGTTCGCCCATTTCGAGGAAACCGTGCGGGCAGGCGCACGCCTCTTCAAGGGCACGGGGACACTGACCGAGGCCGCCGCCCACACGCTGCGCACGCCGTTTGCGCGCCGCGTCTTCGTCGTGGATGCGCACGGGGATCAGCGCGAGCCGTCGATCGCCGCCCATTCGGACCCGCCGCCCGAGCGGCTCGCGCCGCTCTTTCCCGACACGCTCAGCAACTGGTCGCGTCGCAGCTATTTCAAGCGCGCCATGTCCACGCCGGGACGGGTTGCCATCATGGGGCCGCACTATTCGCTGACGGAGGGCAGAGACACCTATACCGCGGCCAT
>CBJMQH010000571.1:0-3441 GCA_966431825.1 uncultured Trinickia sp. | reverse complement strand
GGGCGACGGTGGCATGCGTAAGTGTCGTGGCAGCCACCACGGCGACTCCGGCGACGATGCCGGCGAACGCACCTTGCTTCGTCACGCGATTGTTCGCGGCGAGGCTGCAGAGTACGGCCGGGAAAAGTTGCGTCACGAAGCTGTATCCCATGAGCAGCAACGCGACGATCGTTTCGCCGCCGTGCAGCGTGAACGCGATTGCGACGAGCGCGATGATGGGCACCAGCACGCGTGCGAGCTGCGCGACGTGCTTGTCGGTGGCCTGACGGTTCAGTGCGCCGCGATAGATGTCGTTCGCGACGAGCGTGGCCGCGGCGTTCAGAATCATCGAGCCGGGCACGAGCGCCGTCAGCACGCCGGCTGCGCCGATCACGCCGACGAACCACGGGTCGAACGTCTGCAGCGAGAGCTTGAAGAGCGAGAGGTCGATCTCGCCGCCCTTGAGGCCGGGCACTTTCAGCGTGGCGGCGAAGCCGACGAAGAAGACGAACAGCAGGATCAACTGGTAGAGCGGCAGGACGGCGGCGTTGCGGCGGAAGATGCGCTCGTCGCGTGCCGTGTAGATCGAACCGAACGTATGCGGCCACATGAAGAAGCCGAGCGCCGTGAGCAGCACGGTCGACTGGAACCACGTCACGCTGGAACCCTTGGCGGGAAACGTCAGGAAACCGGGCTTGGCGGCGTCGATGGCGTGGAACATCGAGCCGAGGTCGCCGTAGTAGTGGATCGGCAGATAGATGCCGAGGAAGACGACGATGCCGAGGATCAGCAGGTCCTTGACGACCGAATTCCATGCCGACCCGCGTACGCCGGAAATCGTGACGTAGGCGGTCACGACGATCGCTCCGATCCAGACGGCGGCCGTCGACGAGATCGCGCCGTACGAGGTGGTCGCGACGATGATACCGAGGCCTTTGAACTGCAGAACGAGATAGGGCACGAGCGCCACGACGTCGACGACCGCGACGAGCACGCCGAGCGAAGGGCTTGCATATTTACTGGCAAGAAAGTGCGGCTGCGACACAAGCCGGTGCGATTTCGCATATCGCCAGATCGGCGGGAGCAGCCAGTAGGACAGAATATAGGCGAGCGTGGCGTAAGGCAGGATATAGAAGACGGGGGCACCTTTGCCGTAGGCGAAGCCGCTGCCGCCGAGGAACGTGAACGTGGTGTAGATCTCACCGGCCATCAGCAGGAACACGAACGCGGTGCCGAAGCTGCGGCCGCCGACGGACCATTGCTCGAGATTCATATCGTGACCGCGGCGCGCCCGCAGGCCGAGACCGAGCGCGAACAGCGCGGCGGCGGCGATAATCAGGAGTGCGATGCTCATGAACGAGGCTCCTCGGCCATCTCGGCGCTGTGTCGGTTCGCGGGGTCCAGACGATAGACGACGGCCATGATGACGGCGGTCAGCACTACCCAGAGCACGATCCAGGCGAGCACGAGCGGCATTCCCAGTACAAGCGGTTCGACGCGATTGACGAACGGTACGCCGAGCAGAATGCCGATGAACGGCAGCACGGCGAGCAGCCTGAAATTCATGATGCGCCTCACTCCTTGAAGATTTGTTATAGGACGGACTGCGGTCACGCGCCTACGACTCTATGCTCGTTATCCGGAGGCCGTAAAGGTTTTCAAAAAAGGCGGCCCGTTCCTCGAATACGCATGCTGCGCTGCGGCGAAGATGCGGCAACGCGCCGCGCCTGCGGCGTCAAGCGTAGTCGCCGCGGCAGCATTGCATGAGCAGGCGGAAGGGGGCGGGCGTCGTGCGAAGTCGGCGACAGCCGGGCGCAGTGGGGTGCACCGGGGCGGCCGGTGCGCTGAGGGTGGCGCACCGGTTGGGGGGCGAGGCGGCGCCCTCGGGTCAGAGCGACACGCTCTGCATGCGATGTGCGAATCGGGCGCGCTCGGCGCTGTCCATCAGCGAAAGGAATTGTTCGCTATCCATATGGATCAACTCCTCGTGATCGCCGGCCTCGAAATACACCTCGGGCTGCTGGGCGAGGCTTTCGTCGAGATAGGTCTTCATGCCGTAGGCCGTGCAAACGGGCGGCAGCGCGCCAACGTCGCAGTCCTTGAACAGCTCGCGCACGTCGGCCT
The DNA here is from genome assembly GCA_966431825.1 of uncultured Trinickia sp. Taxonomy (GTDB): domain Bacteria; phylum Pseudomonadota; class Gammaproteobacteria; order Burkholderiales; family Burkholderiaceae; genus Trinickia. Next base: position 1,338 of record CBJMQH010000571.1, on the reverse strand, counting down.
CGTTGGCGAGCGTCAGGTGCCGGCCCGTTTTTGCCCAGAGCTCCGACAGCCGGACGGCATGCGTCGACGGAAGGACCGCGGCTACGTAGCCCTGTTCGTCTTCGAGCAGGACCGTTTTCGCGAGCGACTCGCCGTGAATGTGCGCCGCGGCAGCCGTTTCGATGCTCGAATGGCTGTACGGGTGATGGACGACTTCATAACGGCTGCCCTTGTCGCGCAGACAAGCTTGCAGCGTGGTTGAGATTGCCATGACGCGCCTCCTCGGATGCGGCGCGAGCGACGTTTCTGCGCCCGCGTCGCGTTGTACGGCCATCGGCGGCCGTTCTCTTAGAATAGGCGTTTTGCGCGCGAAGGCGCTTCGAGAATCGAGGCGCAGCGCGGTTTTTCAGCGAGCGGACAAGAATATGACGACGGCGGGTATGCAGACGCAAATCGAAGCACGCATGGTGACGACGGGCTTCGAGCTCCCCGGGTACCGGATCGAGCATTCGCTCGGCATGGCGCGCGGAATCGTCGTGCGTTCGCGATCGATCGTCGGATCATTGGGGGCATGGCTGCAGACGTTCGTCGGCGGCAACATTTCGCTCTACACATCGCTTGCCGAACGCGCGCGGCGCGACGCCTACGAACGGATGCTGGAAGAGGCGGCACGGCTCGGTGCCAGTGCCGTCATCGGGGTGCGTTACGATGCCACCGACATCGGCGCCGGCGTCACCGAGGTGCTCTGTTACGGCACGGCCGTGACGACGCGGCCGCTCTGAAGGCGAGCGCCTTGCTTGGGGTGCGACCCGCAGCCGAGCCTTGGGCAGGCCGCCTCAGCCCCCGTAGTTGCGCAACCGTTCGAGATCGACGACCGTCACGCCGCCGTATTCGAGCCGCACGACGCCGTCTTTTTGCAGCGCCTTCAACGATTGATTCGCGACTTGTCGTGTGATGCCCGAGAGCAGCCCGAGCTCTTCCTGCGTGATTTCGAGGTGGTCGCCGCCGCCCGGATAGAGGATCGGGTTGAACAGCGAGGCGATGCAGCGCGCGAGCCGCGGGGTCGCTTCGAGCATGCGATCGTATTCGAGCAACGCCATGAAATGGCCGAGCCGTTCGTTCAATTGCTCGACGAGAAAGCGATTGAAGACGACGCTGTTTTCGAACAGCCACATGAACGTCGCACGGTTCATGAACGCCATCCGCGTATCGCGCAACGCAACGATGTCGTAGCGGCGCGGTTCGTTCTTGAGCACGGTGCCTTCGCCGAACCAGCCGCCCGCGGGTACCCCCGTGAACGTCACGCTGCGGCCCTCGCGCGAGACGGTGCCGACCTTGACGAGCCCCGTCACGACACCG
>CBJMQH010000570.1:0-3448 GCA_966431825.1 uncultured Trinickia sp. | reverse complement strand
GTCATTCCATAGGCGGCGCCCGCTTCGAGCTGGCCGCGCGGCACCGACAGAAAGGCGCCGCGGAACGTCTCGGTGAAGTACGCGCCGTAAATGAACCCGAGCACGATGACGCCGGCCACGAAGGGATCGATATCGATCTGGTCCCAGCCGATCAGGTCGGTGAACTGGTTGAGCCAGATCTGGATGCTGTAGAAAAGCAGCAGCATCAGTACGAGATCGGGTACACCGCGCACGAGCGTCGTGTAGACGGTGCCGGCACCGTGAGCGAGGCGGTTTTTCGACAGCTTCGCCGCCGCGCCGACGAGGCCGAGCACGAACGCGAGCGCGAGCGACAGCAGCGCCAGCTTGACGGTTTGCCAGGTGCCGGAAAAGATCAGCGGGCCGTAGCCTTGAAGAAGCATGGTGGAGATGCGGTCCTTGACGGCGCGCGGTAGGGGGTGCGCGACGCGAAAATTCTAGGCGGTCAAAAATGGCTTGCCGCACGGGCGGTGGTATGCACGTGTTGCCGTCCACGTTCGGGCCGGTCCGCGAGCCCGGGCGCAGGCCCGGCCGGGGCGGCCCGGCAAAAGCGCGGTATTTTACCCGAAGCCCGGGGGCACGCCAGTGCGGCGAACCCGAGTCGGCCGTTGGGGCCGATTCCGGAGAGAGAGGGGGCAGGTGGGGTAACGCTCGCGCCCGTCCGCCGAAGCGGTGTCGCGGCGCGCGCGTCTGTCCTGGTTACTGCGGTTGTGCCGGCGGTGCCTGGTCCGGGCCGTTGCCCCGAGGCCCATGCTCGTGCATGCGCTCGCGCCACGCATCCATCTTGGCAAAGTGCTGCTTGAGCTGGTCGCTGACGAGCTTCTTCTGCGAATCGGTCAGGCCGTTGTAGACATTGAGCCAGGCCGTCATCGTTTCGTCGCGCAGCTGGGCGTTCTGTCGTTCGGTTTGCTGCATTGCAGCATGCAAAGCGTTGAGGTCGAGGATCGGCTGCTGCCGCAGGGCCCCGATCTGCTTGTGGGCTTGCTCCCGGTTCGCGTGCTCGGCCTCGCGGTCGCGCTTCATCGTATCGAGTGCGCTTTGCCACTGCTGCTCCTGGCTCGGCGAGAGCTTGAGCTCGCTATGCAGCGCGTCGAGCGCGTGGGCCGTCATGAAACCGCCGTGGGCGCCGTGATGGTGCCATTCACCGGGGCCGCCCGGCGGCGTGTCGGCTGCATAGGCGCCGAACGTCACGGCGAGCACCGCCGCGGTGGCGGCGAGCATGCGCGTGGAAGGGCGGGAAAGGAATCGAGAGATCGGCTTCATGGACAACTCCAAAGGGTTCGAGTGAAGGGCACGAGGCGGTGCACGCCGTCGATGAGATGAGGCTAGTCGGCCCGCCGCCGGCGCGTGTTACCGCCGGAGCGCATCCGCATTACGCTGCATTACAGGCGGCTTTCACCGTAACGTCCGGTAACCCTTTGATTCGCGGCGCATATTTGAGTCGTGCTCGCGCGCGGTAAACTTCGGCGCATGGCTACTCAAATCCTGGTCGTCGATGACGACGTCGAACTGCGCGATCTCCTGCGCGACTACCTCGTGCGACAGGGCATGGAGGTTTCGGTACTGCACGACGCGAGTTCGCTCGAACGGCGGCTCGAGCGCGAACGCCCCGACCTGATCGTGCTCGATCTGATGATGCCGGGTGTCGACGGGCTCACTGCCTTGCGCAAGCTGCGTGCGAGCGGCGACGACATCCCCGTTATCATGCTGACGGCCCGCGCGGACGACGTCGATCGCATCGTGGGGCTCGAACTCGGCGCCGACGATTACCTCGGCAAACCGTTCAATCCGCGCGAGCTGCTGGCGCGTGTGCAGGCCGTGCTGCGCCGCAGGCGCACGGTGCCGTCTGCCGCGCCTGAACAGCGCGAGCCGTTCGCCTTCGGCCGCTTCCAGCTCGATTTCCATTCGCGCACGCTCACGCAGGACGGCACGCCGCTGCCGCTGTCGGGCAGCGAGTTCGCGCTGCTGAAGATCTTCGTCAATCACCCGATGCGCACGCTGACCCGTGAGCGCCTGCTCGAACTGCTGCACGGTCCGGAGTACGACGGCACCGACCGCGGCATCGACGTGCAGGTCTGGCGGCTGCGCCGCATTCTCGAAACCGACCCGTCGACGCCGCGCTTCATCCAGACAGTGCGCGGCCGCGGCTACGTGTTCGTGCCCAACGGCGAACCCAATGCGCCGGCCAATTGATTCGCTGTTCGGCCGGCTTGCCCTGCTCGTCGTCGCCGTCCTGCTCATTTCGCACTTCGCGTGGCTCGTGCTCGTGCGTGTCGAGCGCAGCCAGGCGCAGACACGCTATGCGGTCGAAGAGGCGACGTTCCTGATCGACGCGATCCGGCAGCACATCGCGCGCACCCCGGAAGTGCCGCTGCCCTCGCGCGTGCGGCTCGTCGACCTGACGAGTAGCGACGTTCCCCCTGACAACGCAGACCTGCCTGCACCGCTCCACCGGTTTGTGACCGACGTGCGCGAGCGCCTGCCGGCCGGCTCGCTTGTGCGCATCGGCCCGCCACGGCAGCCGCCGACGCTGTGGGTGCATGAAGCGGCCGATCGCTACTGGCTCGTCGTGCCGATGCTCGCGCTGCATCCGCCGCGGCCGCGCGACTGGATGTTCGTCTGGTTCGGCAGCATTTTCTCGGTGGCGGTCATGTGCGCGCTGTTCGTCGCATGGCGGCTGCAAAAGCCGCTTTCCGCGCTGGCCCAGGCCGTCACGCAGCTCGGCCGCGGCCAGCGCGTGCCGCCTTTGCCCGAACGAGGGCCGCGCGAGTTGCGCGCGCTGACGCAAGGCTTCAATCAGATGGTGAAAGAGGTGTCGCGCACCGAAAGCGACCGCGCCGTGATGCTGGCGGGCGTCGCGCACGACCTGAAGACGCCGCTCGCGCGGTTGCGGCTGCGCGCCGAAATGATGGACGAGCCCAAACTGCGCGATGGTGTCGTGCGCGACGTCGACTCGCTCGCGCACATCGTCGATCAGTTCCTCGTCTTCGCGCACGACGGCGTCGACCGGAGCGACCCGGTGGAAGTCGATGCGCAGTGCGAGCGGATCGCGCGCACCTATCGCGCCGTTGCCCCCGGGGCGCCCGGGGTCGAGACGCGGCTCGCCGCCGGTCCCGAATTTCGTCTGCCCGCCGCGACGCTCGAGCGCATCGTTTCGAATCTGCTCGACAACGCCCATGCTTACGGTGCGCCGCCGGTCGTCGTCGCGACCGAGCGCACGCCAGGCGGATACATGCTGTCCGTGACCGATCACGGGCGCGGTATCGCGCCGCAGGACCTCGTCAACGCCAGCCGGCCCTTCGTACGGCTCGATCCCGCGCGCGGCGGCAACGGACACAGCGGGCTTGGCCTCGCGATCATCGAGCGGCTCGTCCGGCGGCTCGGCGGCAGCTGCGAAATCGGCAACGCGGCCGGGGCCGGGCTGCGCGTG
>CBJMQH010000569.1:0-3450 GCA_966431825.1 uncultured Trinickia sp. | reverse complement strand
CCGCTGCACGGAGCAATCTCGCACGCCGAGCGCGAGTGCATCGCCGCGGCCTTCGCCGAAGACTTGTACTTCGAGATGGCGTGCCCGTTCGATGTACTTCTCCAGAAACACACCGGCATCGCTGAAGTTGTTTTCGCCCAGGCGCTTGACGGCATCGAAGTGGGCGCGCAGTTCGTCGGCGCTCCAGCAAACGCGCATGCCGATTCCACCGCCGCCGGCGGTGCTCTTGAGCATGACCGGATAGCCGATCGCCGACGCGGCCGCGAGTGCCGCGTCCAGATCCGCCAGCAGACCGGTGCCTTCGAGCATCGGCACGCCTTGGCTCGCTGCGATTTCCCTTGCGGTGTGCTTGAGGCCGAAGGCGCGCAGTTGGTCGGGCGTGGGGCCGATAAACGCGATGCCTGCTGCTTCGCAGGCCTCACCGAACGCTGCGTTCTCCGAAAGAAATCCGTATCCTGGGTGGATCGCCTGAACGCCCTCGCGGCGCGCGATCTCAAGAATCTTGGCCGCGTCGAGATAGGTTTTTGCAGCAGGGCCATCGCCCAGGCTATGCGCTACTGGCGCCTCGCTGACGTGGCGGCTTGCGCGATCGGCTTGCGCGAAGACGCAGACGCCGGTGACTTCGAGCTCGCGCAGCGTTCGAAGAATGCGACAGGCGATGGCGCCGCGATTGGCGATCAGGATCTTCTCGAACATAGGAGCGTGCTTGCAGGCAAAGGCGGGCCGTCCCGCCGTAAGAGATGCGAGCCGCGGTCGTCCGCGGCCGGAACAGTGTCAGCGGCCTCGTTGCCGCATTCGTCGAACGGTCTTGAAGCGGGCGCGCCGCTTCAGTCCCATATCAGCAACTCCGCAGGCGTCGGGTTGTACCCATTGCACGGGTTGTTCAGCTGAGGGCAGTTCGAAATCAATACGATGAGATCCATCTCGGCGCGCAGTTCGACATATTTGCCAGGGGCCGAAATACCGTCCTCGAACGTGAGGCCGCCTGCGGCCGTGACCGGGACGTTCATGAAGAAGTTGACGTTGGCGCCGAGGTCCTGCTTCGTGAGGCGGCCGTCGTGCGCGCAGGCGCGCAGGAAATTGTCACGGCAACTGTGCATGTAGCGCCGGTCCAACGCGTAACGCACGGTATTGCTTTCCTGCGAGCAGGCGCCGCCAAGCGTATCGTGACGGCCGCAGGTATCGGCGACGATCGTTGCCATCGGGCTGCCGAAGTTCGAGTACAGCACGGAGCCCGCCGTCAAATAGAGCCGCTGCTGGCGGCGCAGCGTGCGCTGCGGATCGTACCGTTCGCGCGGGTTTGCGGCGTTATAGAACAGCGTATCGACCGCCTGGTTGCCTTCCAGGTCGACGATGCGCAAGGTCTGGCCGGTCTTGAGCTCGTGCAGCCAAGGCTCGCCGGCACCAACCGTTTCGCGATAGATCGCGTGTTCGGGCCGTTTGTCGCTGACGATGAATGTGCTGGTCATGAATGCGTCTCCAGTTACAGAAAGAAGCGCTCGGTGTTGATAAAACCGCGCGCGTTCTCTTCGCAGGCAGTACGACACACGTCGGCGACCGCGGCGTTCGCGGCGAACAGTTCGAGCTTCACCGGTTGCGGCGCATAGTCGGGGTTGGGGTCGAGCGGGTGCTGAATTGCGGTGAGCGCGACAAGCGTGTGCATCGGCGCGTAGAGCTCGACGTAGTCGCCCGCCTTGGCATTGCCGCGTACGAATCGGAGCGCGCCTTGGTCGTCGACATCCACGCGGCTGAAGAGGTTGAGCGTCATCAGCAAGTCGGTCGCGTCGAGTCCCCACTTGCCCATTTCCACGAGCAGGTTGTCGGTGCCGTTGCGGTAAAAGCCGTTGCGCAGTTCCTGATAGCGGCCCCGGCCATACCGTTCGAGCACTTCTTCGGCATTCGAGACGCCGCCGATGCTGTCGTGCCATCCGCAGGTATCCGCGACGATGGCGGCGAGCACGCGGCCCATATCGGAGTACAAGCAATGCCCGGTGGTGAGCTTTGCCGTGTGCTGGCATTTCAACGAGTCGGGCAGGTTCAGCCGCTCGCTGCGCTCCGTCGCATTGACCATCATGACGCTGACGTTCGCGCCGCCATGCAGATCGGTGATGCGCAACGACTGCCCGCGCTTGATGATGAACGACGTATGGCCGCCGCCGGGTACGACTTCTTCGAACAGTGCATTCAAGTTAGGACTCCTTCAGGATACCGCTTCGATGCGGGGCTTTGCGTCCCGCGGCGGTGCCGGACTGCGCATGCTCGTGCCATTGCGGTCATGATCGAGCGGGATGTCATAGGTGATGCGCGCACCGTACGCGCCGGGCGCATGGGGATCCACGCGCACCTTGTCGAATACGAGCACGCGGTTGCCGAGCGTGAACCCTTCTTTCAGATCGTGCGTGACCATGAAGACCGTGAGCGAGGTTTCGCGCCAGAGGTCGAGCAACAGCGTGTGCATGTCGCGGCGAATGCCAGGATCGAGCGCGCCGAACGGTTCGTCGAGCAGCAGCACGCGAGGCTTCATGAGCAGCGCCTGGGCGATGGCAAGCCGCTGTTGCATACCGCCGGATAGCTGCTTCGGATACTTCTTGAGGTCGTTGCCGAGCCCCACGCGCGCGAGCATCGCAACCGCTTCGTCCTGCGCCGCGCGCCGAGCGCTGCCGAAGAGCCTGCCCGTCAGTTTGGCGCGGGGCAGTTCGAGGCCGAGTACCGCGTTATCGAGCACGCTCAAGTGGTCGAATACCGAGTAGCGCTGGAACACGACGCCGCGGTGGACATCGGGTTCGGCGGGCAGCGGCACGCCGTCGAGCAGAATCTCGCCGCGCGTCGCGCTCTCCTGGCCGAGCAGCAGGCGCAGAAACGTCGACTTCCCGCAGCCCGATGCGCCCACGAGCGAGCAGAACTCCCCCTCGTTGACGGTGAGGTTCAAGCGTTCGAGCACGACCTGCTCGCCATACTGCTTCCAGACGTTTCGGACTTCGATCATCATGCATGCGCTCCGTACCAGGGAAACGCCCACTGCGTGATGCGGCGAAGCAGCGTGTCGGTGAGCCAGGCGAGCAGCGTGATCCAAGCCACGTACGGCAGGATCGTGTCCATGGCGAGGTACCGGCGCACGAGGAAGATGCGGTAGCCGAGGCCATCGGTCGAGGCGATCGCTTCCGCTGCGATGAGAAAGAGCCATGCAGCGCCTAGCGACAGACGCATCGCTACGATGAGGCGCGGCAACAGCTGCGGTACGACGAGCCGCAAAATGAGCGTCCAGCTCGTGGCGCCGAGCGTCTGTGCCTTGATCTTCAATTCGACGGGGATTTCGCGTGCGCGTGCATGCAGGTCCCTGACGATCATCGGCGTGATCCCGACGACGATGAGGACGACTTTCGATAGTTCGTCGAGTCCGAAGACGATGAACAGGATGGGCAGTACCGCAAGCGGCGGCACCATCGACAC
>CBJMQH010000568.1:0-3451 GCA_966431825.1 uncultured Trinickia sp. | reverse complement strand
CGCGCACGAACCGGAATTGGTGCAGGTTCATTTATAACCCTTGCGCATAAGGAAAGAATTTTTTAGTCGTTTGAAATATAAGGGCAGTTTATTACGATCACAGCACGTTTTTCAATATGTATAGCTGTATTCGTCATTTGCACATGACCGGATTGTCTGAACGAAGGGCGGTCCGGCGCCATCGATAGTGTTTTCGGGCGTCGCATACCAGGATGCGGCGCGAAAGAACCTGGGGTCCCCGAATGTACCAATACGATCAGTACGACCAGACCATCGTCGACGAACGCGTCGCGCAGTACCGCGACCAGGTTCGCCGCCGGTTGTCGGGCGAGTTGAGCGAAGATGAGTTCCGCCCGCTGCGCCTGCAGAACGGCCTGTACATGCAGCGTCACGCGTACATGCACCGCATCGCGATCCCCTACGGCAACCTGCGCAGCGATCAGCTTCGCATGCTGGCACGGATCGCACGCGAGCACGACCGCGGCTATGGTCACTTCTCGACGCGCTCGAACATGCAGTTCAACTGGATCAAGCTCGAAGAGACGCCGGAGATCCTCGCGAAGCTCGCTTCGGTGCAAATGCACGCGATCCAGACCTCGGGCAACTGCATCCGCAACATCACGGCCGATCAGTTTGCCGGTGTCGCCCCCGACGAAATCGTCGATCCGCGCCCCTGGGCCGAGATCCTGCGTCAGTGGTCGACGTTCCACCCCGAATTCGCCTGGTTGCCGCGCAAGTTCAAGATCGCCGTGTCGGGCTCCAAGGAAGACCGCGCGGCCGTGCAGATTCACGATCTCGGCGTCTACCTGTCGAAGAACGCGGCGGGCGAAGTCGTCTGCGCGATTCTGGCCGGCGGGGGCCTCGGCCGCACGCCGATCATCGGCTCGGTGATCCGCGAAAACCTGCCGTGGCAACACCTGCTCAGCTACTGCGAAGCCGTGCTGCGCGTGTACAACCGCTACGGCCGGCGCGACAACCTGTTCAAGGCGCGCATCAAGATCCTCGTGAAGGCGCTCGGCGCCGAGAAGTTCGCGCAGCAAGTCGAAGAGGAGTGGCAGCACCTGAAAGACGGCCCCGCCACGCTGACGCAGGCCGAATACGACCGCGTCGCGCAGTATTTCGCGCCGCCGCAATACGAGAAGCTGCCCGACACCGACGCGTCGTACGAAAAGCACCTGCTCGAAAACCGCGCGTTTGCGCGCTGGGTCGAGCGCAGCGTCCGTCCGCACAAGGTGGCCGGCTATGCGTCCGTTACTTTGTCGCTCAAGCCGACCGTGGTCGCGCCCGGCGATGTGACCGATGCCCAGATGGAAGCGGCAGCCGATCTGGCCGACGAGTATTCGCTGGCCGAGCTGCGCGTGTCGCACGAGCAGAACCTGATTCTCGCGAACGTGCGCAAGCACGATTTGTTCGCCCTCTGGGAACGCGCGAAGCAGCATGGGTTCGCCACGCCGAACGTCGGCCTCTTGACCGACATCATCGCGTGCCCGGGCGGAGACTTCTGCTCGCTCGCCAATGCCAAATCGATCCCGATCGCACAGGGCATCCAGCGCCGCTTCGACGATCTGGACTACGTCTACGATCTGGGTGACCTGTCGCTCAATATCTCGGGCTGCATGAATTCGTGCGGGCACCATCACGTCGGCAATATCGGCATCCTCGGTGTCGACAAGGACGGCGCCGAGTGGTATCAGGTATCACTGGGCGGCGAGCAAGGCTCGGGCGCCGGCGGTGCGCGGCTTGGCCGTGTGATCGGCCCGTCGTTCTCGGCCGAAGAAATGCCCGACGTCGTGACGAAGATCATCGATACCTTCGTCGAGCAGCGCTTCGACGGCGAGCGGTTCATCGATACGTTCAACCGCATCGGCATCGCCCCGTTCAAGGAGCGCGTCTATGCTTCGCGCCAGCCGGCGCACGCCTGACGCCCGTACGGAACGAGCCCAAGGAAATTTGCAGATGACTTCGATTATCAAGAACCGCGCCGTAGTCGCCGACGACTGGCAGATCGTGCGGGCAGCCGAGGACGGTGCACTGCCGGCCGTCGATGCATTGCCCGAGGGCCGCGTGCTCGTGCCGTTCGCGCTCTGGCGCGATGCCCGTGAGTCGCTCGTGGCCGCGCGCGGCAAGGACGCACTGGGCGTGTGGCTTGCGCCCGACGACGAACCGGCCGATCTGGTGCCCGATTTCGGCGCAATCAGCCTGATCGCCGTCGACTTCCCTGTTTTTCGCGACGGTCGCGGCTACAGCATCGCGCACTTGTTGCGCAAGCGCTACGGTTGGACGGGCGAGCTGCGTGCGATCGGCGACGTGCTGCGCGACCAGCTGAACTACCTGTCGCGCTGCGGCTTCGACGCGTTCGCCGTGCGTGCAGACAAAGACATTCACGATGCGCTGAAGGCCTTCGAGGAGTTCTCGGTGCGCTATCAGGGCGCAGTGGATACGCCGCTGCCGCTGTTCCGTCGACGCGATGACGCGGCGGTCGCCGGAGCGCAGGCATGAGCGCCACGGTCAAGCCGCCTGTTGCCGCGCAAATCGACGACCTTCTGGCCGCAAAGATCGAGCGTCTGAACGCGCTCGTCGACACGATCGCTGCGCGTCACGCCCGCGTGAAGCTCGCGAGCAGCCTCGCAGCCGAAGACATGGTACTCACGCATGCGATTCTCTCCCGGGGCGCATCGATCGGGATTTTCTCGCTGAATACCGGTCGCCTCCATGCCGAGACGCTGGGCATGATCGACCGCGTGCGCGAGCGTTACGGCTACGAAATCGAGCAATTCCACCCGCAGCCGGAAGCGGTTCAGACATACGTCGCCGAGCATGGGCTGAATGCGTTTTACGAAAGCGTCGACCTGCGCAAGCGTTGCTGCGAGATCCGCAAGGTCGAGCCGCTTAACCGTGCGCTCGCCGATGTCGAGGCGTGGGTCACCGGTCAGCGTCGCGAGCAATCGGTGACGCGCGCCGAACTGCACGAAGAAGAGCAGGACGCCGCCCGCGGAATCGCCAAGTACAACCCGCTCGCCGATTGGACCGAAACGGACGTCTGGGCATACCTGAATGCCTATGACGTACCGGTCAACCCGCTGCACGCGCGCGGCTACCCGAGCATCGGCTGCGAACCGTGTACGCGGGCGATCCGCCCCGGCGAAGACAGCCGCGCGGGCCGCTGGTGGTGGGAATCGCGCGATACGAAGGAATGTGGTCTGCACATCTCACCCGTACAGTTCACGCCGATCGCCGGGAAAGCGACGACGTAATCGGGAACAGGCCCCAGCAGTCACAGCATGCAGTGTGCACGGCCTGCCGTGCACCGGCGCGAGCATGATCTCGCGCAAACGATAGGAAACCGACTAACATGAGCACGATTCTCGAACCCACGGCCACGAACCCGCTCACGATCACGGCGAACCGCATGGACCATCTCGACTGGCTCGAAGCGGAATCGATCCACATC
>CBJMQH010000567.1:0-3451 GCA_966431825.1 uncultured Trinickia sp. | reverse complement strand
TCTCATCGAGCCCAATGCCGCGAACCGTGGCGCCGGCCGCTTCGAGCGCCACGCGCGCGCCGCTGTAGCCCGGGCTTTCAATCCAGGCACGCTCACCCGGGTTCAGTACGACCCTGGCGACGAGCGCAATAGCGGCTTGCGCGGTGGGCATCAAAAAGACTTGCTCAGGCTCCGCGTTGATCCCGCGGTGTTCGATGAGGTGATGCAGCAGCACATGCTGCAATTCGATCCGGTTGCAGGCCGTGGTTCTTCGCGTCAGTGCGTGGCGCGTGGCAGCGCGTAGACATCGCCCCCAGACTGCGTGGGGAAACGCGCGCGCGTCGGCCACGCAGGGCGCGAACGGTTTGGGCGGACCGTGTGCAGTCAGCGGCCACTCGCTACCGTTGATCCGTTGCGCCCAATCGGACATACCGGTCACGTTGTTCGCACTCGCTGTTTGCGAGCCGATTGGAACAAGGTTTGGTGCGGCCATCGGTGCCACAGAAGGGCGCCGCCCCCTCGAAACGTCGAGATAGCCTTCCATTGCAAGCTGTTCGACGGCGGCGGAAACGGTATTTCTCGACACGCCAAGGTGCTGCGCAAGATCGCGACTGGAAGGCAAGCGCCTGCCGCTTGCCAGGACGCCCGTTTCAATGGCGCGCCTGAGCTGATCGCAAAGTTGCCGCGTCAGGGCGACGCCACTATGCGGATCTACGTCGAAGTCGAATAAAGCCGCGCGCGCATCAACCATAAACTGGCCCTATGAGTTTTCAAAAACATACCCTTTGAGCAAGTGCCAGTCAAACCTATAGTCCAGCATAGCTTCTGACGGATTCGCCACAGCGGGACACGACGCTTCCGTCAAGGCTCTGAACGCAATCGACTACAGCGGAGGCCACGCGATATGGATATCAACGATGTTTCCCATGCATTGCAAACGTATTTCGATGTCATGTACGAGTGCGATCTCGAGAAGTTCGATCGTGTCTTTCACCCGACATGCTCGCTGTTCACGATGAAGAGCGGGCAGTTCAATCTTCGCCCTTTCGCTCAATATCGCGCCGAAATTGCAGAGCGCACGCCGCCCAAAAGCCTTTCCCAGCCGCGCATGGATGCGATCCTGCAGGTCGCCATGCTGTCGCCGGAGATTGCGTTCGCGCAGGTCCGTGTCCGCCTCTTCGAAAAGGTCTTCATCGATAACCTGAATCTGCTGAAGTTCGACGACCGTTGGATGATCGTGGCGAAGATATTCCACCACGCACAGACGATCAACGACCGCTGAACCGCGGCCGGGCACTGCCTGAGGGGTAAATGGCGGATGCCTGCCGCAATCCGTGCCGTAGGGGCGGCAGGCGGCCGTTGCGCCCATCACGCTTCGCTGCGTTTCATCCCGGGTTTCCGGCCGTTGGTCGCACGAAGCGCTCGGATGCAGTCCGCGACGCTACAGTGACGCCATGCGCCTGCTGGGCGCACGCGCATTCCGCGTTACCATCGGCACGGCGTCCGACCACCCGAGATCATGCAGCTTACAACCTACTTACTGCTGCGCGACGACAGCATTGCCGAGCGCGTGGCCGCGCCGCTCGCGGGCCGCCTGCGCGCGCTGATTGTGCTCGTCGCGTTCAACAGCCTGATCGGCGTTGCGTTCTGGGCCGGCCGTCGCGAGGGCGGGCCGCTCACTTACCTCGTCATTTCGAACGGGATCGGGCTCAGCGCGTCCCTGGTCTCCGAGCTTTTGAATTACCTCTCGCGCAGGCGCATTCGCCTGCTGCCCAAAGTCCTGCTCGTGGCGCCCTCAAGCGTCATAGCCGGCGTGGAAATGGGCGCCTTGATCAACCCGCATGTGCCGCACTTGATCGGCCAGACGAACCCGGACGTCTGGCTCGGCTACGGTTCGTCATTCGTTGTGACCGGCGCGGCTTGCGCGTTCTTCACGATGCTCGTCGATGCGGCGCGTCTGCGCACGACGCTCGAAACGCAGCGCCGCGAGGCGGCGGAGGCGCGGCAGTCCGAGACGGCCGCACAGCTTGCGCTGCTGCAAGCTCAGATCGAGCCGCATTTTCTGTTCAATACGCTCGCGAACGTCCAGAGTCTGATCGAGCGCGATCCGGCACGCGCTTCGACGATGCTCGAGAACTTGAACCGCTACCTGCGCGCCACACTCGGCCGCACGCGCAGGCTCCACTCGACGCTCGACGAAGAGCTCGAACTGGTCGGCGCATTGCTGAAGATCGCGTCGATCCGTCTCGGAGACCGGCTGCGCTATGCGGTCGACGTGCACGACGGGCTGCGCGGCATCGGGCTCGCGCCGCTGCTGCTCCAGCCGCTCGTCGAAAACGCGCTGCTGCACGGCATCGAGCCGGCGATCGATGGCGGCGAAGTCCGGATCACAGCCTCGCGCGACGGCGATCTGCTGACGCTCGTGGTGACCGATACCGGCGTCGGCCTTGCCGGCAACGCGCGGAAGCTGCACAGCGGTGTGGGGCTGGCGAATGTGCGTGCCCGCCTGAAGCGCCTTTATGGCGACCGCGCGCAAGTGACCGTCGAGGCGAATCCGAGCCCTGCGCGCGGGGCAATCGCGAAGCTTTGCATCCCGATCCATCAGCAGCACCGGCAGCAGCTGCCGGCCGACGCCTGACGCACAGCCATGCCCACCGCGATCATTGCCGACGACGAACCGAACCTGTCCGCCGAACTGGCCGACCGGCTTGCGCGCCTGTGGCCTGAACTCGATATTGTGGGCCGGCCGCGCAACGGAATCGAGGCGCTTGCGGCGCTCAACACGCAGCAGCCCGATTTCGCGTTCCTCGATATTCGGATGCCCGGCATCGACGGCATCCGCGTGGCCGGGCTTGCACCGGACGTACAGGTGGTCTTCGTCACGGCCTACGACGAGTACGCGGTCGAGGCGTTCGAGACGTCGGCCGTCGACTACCTCGTCAAGCCCGTCACCGACGAGCGACTTCTGCGCTGCATTGCGAAGCTGCAACGCGGCGCACGCGTGCCGGCAAGCCTGGGCGCGTTGGCGCAGACCGTGGGAAGCCACGAGACGGCGCCGATTCGTTGGCTGACGGTCGGGCTCAAGGAGACGACACGCCTTGTGTCGATCGACGACGTCCTTTACTTCCAGGCAACCGATAAGTACACCGAAGTCGTGACGGCGGGCGAACGGCATTTGATCCGGACGCCGCTGAAGGAACTGCTGCAGCGGCTCGACGCGGAACAATTCGCGCAGGTGCATCGTGGCGTTATCGTGAGCTACGGCGCAATCGAACGTGTAGAGCGCGATTTGCTCGGCAGGCTTCGTATTCATTTACGCGATCGCAACGAGGTGCTGCCGGTCAGTCGCGCCTACACGGGGTTGTTCAAGCAGATGTAAGAGCTGGCCCTCGCCTACATGAACGCGGATCAGGTCAAGCCGACGGTTTGATGTTCTGGTTGTGACGGAACAGGTTGTGCGGATCGTACCGAT
>CBJMQH010000566.1:0-3460 GCA_966431825.1 uncultured Trinickia sp. | reverse complement strand
AGCGCGAGGAACGGGTTCTCGCGCGAGGCCGGCGACACGCGGCTCAGTTTCTCGACCCCATCGGCGAAATCGTCGGAATGCCAGAACTCGGTTTCCGCGTTCTTCGTCAATCGGCCAAGACGGGCAACGCTCACGCCTTTGAGGACGATGACGGTCCACGAGACGACCGACATCGCAAGCAGTGCGACGGCAATCGCGCGTGTGACGAAATCGCCTTGAGCCCAAACATGGGCGACACCGTAACTTTGCATTGGTTTTTCCTTCCTCTTTTTTGTGCGTGGTCAATCGTCGAGCGAGAACGCGAACGGTTGCGTGTTCGCAACCCGCAGCGGCGAACCGTTTTCGACGTAGGGGTGACAGGTGCTCGCGCGTACGGCCGCAAGCGCGGCCTCGTCGAGCCGCGCATACCCACTGCTCTTGACGAGTTCGGCTTGTTCGATCGAACCCGTTACGCCGACGACAAAGCGCACACTCGCGACGCCTGTCTCTGCGCGTCGGCGCGACAGCGCCGGGTAGTCGGGCTTGACGATGCTGCATTCGACGTGCGGCACACTTTTCGGCGCGGCAATGGCGAGCGTCTCGCGGGCCGCCGGTTGGGCTGGCGCGGCCGGCGCAGCGGTGCTCGGCGCCGCCTGGGCCGCTGCCGGTGCTGCAGGTGCAGCTGGCTGCGCGGGCGGAACTTCGTGCTCTGCAACCGCCTTCGTCGCCGGCGCAGTCATCACGGGAGGGGTGGGGCGCATAGCGGGCGCAACCGGCACAACCGGCTTCGGCGCGGGTTTCGTTTTTGTCGCAAGTTGCGGCTTCGACAGCGGCGGCGCCGACTGCACGGCGCGCGCAGGCGCGGCTTCGGGGCTCAGCAGCACCGCGGTGATCGGCTGAGCGTCGACGGGCCGCTCGGCAGGCGCGCTGCGTGCAGTCAGCAGCAACGCAGCAAGCAGGGCGTGCATCGATACCACGCCCGCAAGGACGGCGACGAGGCGCTTGCGCGTCGTGACGCGGGGAGCGCTTGGCATGCTGAGCGTGTCCGGTCCGGTGGAAAAAGTTGGCTGCATGTTAGCGCGGTCGAATGCCTGTTCGGCACCACCTGCACGATGGCGAGGCGGACCGTTTTACGGCCGAAAAATCACGAATGAAATGCAAAGCGTGGTGACGAAACCGATCAGCAGTTCCATTTCGAACGCCTTATCAGAACGACGGCGCCACCACAGGCACGCCCTCTGGCCGGCGGCGTGAGAGCGCGGTCACGCCGCGTCACGCGGCCTTGCGTTCGTAGAACGCGACGGGGTGAACCGGCGCGGGCGCCCGGCGCGCCACGCCGCAGTGCTGCTCGCATAGCCCGCTTTGAGCCATCACTTCGCGCACCGACGGTTCGCACTTGCCGCAGCACGTTGCCACACCGAGCTCGAATTGCAGTTCGTCGAAGGTATCGACGCCGCCAGCAATCGAGGCCCGGATCTTCCGGTCGGAAACGGACTTGCAGACACAGACGATCATGGCAGGAGGCAAAGTTGAAACGTAATGCGAATTATTATCATTAACTTGCGGGCGATTGGCAAGGGGGCAGTGGAATTTTTTGAGGCGGGCGGCTTGCGACCCTATTACGCGCGTCGGGGCAGCGAGAGGGACGGATCGAGCGGCGTCAGGCAGCGTGTTCGCGTGTGTCTGCCGGCTCGCCCGCGGCGGGCAGCGCAATGCGTTCGGCCGGCACATCGAGCCCGAGCAGCAGGGCCGTCAGCTGTTGGAGCGCAGCCCCGTCACCGGTTGAGAAGAGCCGCGGTAACGGTGCGAGGGCGCCCGGTTCGGCACGCAGGGTGTGCGCATCGAGCACGCGCTCGAGCTGTCTTGCAATAGCCACGCTCGTGTCGACGAGCGTCAGCTTGCCGCCTGCGATGTCGCGAATGGCCGCGTCGAAGAACGGATAGTGTGTGCAGCCGAGGACGAGCGTATCGGCACCTGCTTCGATCATCGGCACGATGTAGCCTGCGAGCAGAGCACGGACCTCGGCGGACTGCGTGTCGCAGCGCTCGACGGCTTCGACCAGGCCGTGCCCGGGCTGGCAGATAAACCGGCAATCGGCGGCATAGCGCTCGACGAGCGCCCGGAAACGCTCGCTGGCCAACGTGACTTCAGTAGCAAGCACGCCCGCCACGCGCGTTTTGGAGCAGGCGGCTGCGGGCTTCACGCCGGGCTCCACGCCGACGATCGGAATGGGCAGACGCGCGCGTGCGTGTGCGATGGCTTCCGCGGTCGCCGTATTGCAGGCGACGACCAGTGCTTTGGCGCCCTGAGCCACGAGCCATTCGCCGATGGCAAGCGTACGGGCCGTGATGAACGCGTGGTCGCGCTTGCCGTAGGGCGCGTAGCGCGAGTCCGCGACGTAGAGCAGTGCCTCGTCGGGCAGTTGCGTACGGATGGCGCGCAGGACCGACAGCCCGCCCAAGCCCGAATCGAAGATGCCGATCGGTGCGGGACGCTTCGCGGCCGGTTGCGGCGCGTGTGCTGGGTTGTCGGACGATGCGTTCATGACGGGGCGGGCAATTGCGGTGCGCGAGCCGCGACCTGCTGCGGTGCTGCTCGACGCGTGGCGCGGCGGATCAGGACTCGAGCCCGCCCATGGCCGTTTGCTGGTAGTTCTGGATGCCGACCTTGTCGATCAGATCGAGCTGCGTTTCGAGCCAGTCGATGTGTTCCTCGGTGTCGCTCAGAATCGTTTCGAAGATGCCCCGCGACACGTAATCGCGCACCGATTCGCAATAGGCGATCGCTTCTTTGCAGGTGACTTGTGAACCCTGCTCGAGCTTCAGATCGCATTCGAGGATTTCCTTCGTTTCCTCGCCGACGAGCAGCTTGCCGAGGTCTTGCAGGTTCGGCAGGCCGTCGAGCATGAAAATGCGCTCGATCAGCATGTCGGCATGCTTCATTTCGCCGATCGATTCGTCGTACTCGTGTTTGCCGAGCTTTTCGAGGCCCCAATGCTTGTACATCCGTGCGTGCAGGAAGTACTGATTGATCGCCGTCAGCTCGTTTTTCAGCTGGGCATTCAGATAGTCGATGACCTTTTTGTCGCCTTGCATATTCGTTCCTTGCTTGTGGGCTCGCGAACGCCAACGATAAACGCTGGTCCCGCAAAAGCCAAGCCGTGCGGCCTTGGCGTTGGCCGTTCGGTCGCCCTGCCATCAAAAAAGCCGGACCCGAAATACAGGTCCGGCTCGCACAGCTGCAGGCCGCGGCCGCCGCACGGTATTCGAGCCGTGCGGGGCGGCAGCGCCTTCAGGCCGGCACGACCGGCAGCTTGCCGATCTTGGCCTGCCATTCCTTCGGACCCTTCTGGTGCACCGAGGTACCCGACGAATCGACCGCGACCGTCACCGGCATGTCGGTGACGTCGAACTCGTAGATCGCTTCCATGCCGAGGTCTTCGAAGGCGAGGACCTTCGCGCCGTGGATCGCCTTCGACACG
>CBJMQH010000565.1:0-3473 GCA_966431825.1 uncultured Trinickia sp. | reverse complement strand
GATGACCGCGGCGATGCGTGCCGATGCCGCGGCGGTCCATTCGCCGAGGCCGCCGCGGATGTTGTAGGTGGCGAGCCGCAGTGCGCGCGCCGGCGCACTCGCCGCAAGCGGCGTGTCGTTCGCCGCGTCCGTGAGCACCGTTGCCGGCGCGAGCGGCGTAGCGTCGAGCACGCTCTTCGGTTCAGCGTTCATGTGCGTTTCCCCTTGCGTCGCCCGACGAAGCGTTGGAGCAGGACCGACACAACGATGAGCCCTGCGCCGATGGCGGCCAGCGTGGCGAGTGCCAGCGGCGTCGGATGCCGGAGTGCAGCGAGCAACTGGTGGGCGAACGTGACCGTCAACACGATCCCCGGCACCATGCCGAGCGTCGAGCCGATGAGGAAGTCCCGCAGGCTGATGTGCGATGCACCGGCCACGAGATTGACCACCGTAAACGGCGCAACGGGCAACAGCCGCAGGACCACCATCGTGACCACGCCGCGCTCGCCGATGCGCTCACTGAGACGGTTCGCACGCCTGCCGGCGAGTCGGCGCACCGCATCCCGTCCGAGGGTGACGCCGAGCGCATAGGTCGCGACCGAGGCAAGCAACGTACCGGCCAATGCATAACCGAGACCGGGCCAGGGTCCGAAAACCAGCCCCGTCGCCGCAATCAGCACGGTAATCGGCACCGACAGTACGGCCGCCACGACATAGCCGGTCAGGACGACGAGCGGGGCGAAAGGCAACGCGGAAATACGTGCCTCCATGTGTGCGAGCGCGGCGAGATTGAAGTATTCGCCAAGCGAGGTAAAGCGCCACAACAGCGCGAGCAGCCCCATCCCGACAACCAGCGCGCCCAGGACGAGGAACCGGGCGGTCAGCGATCTGCCGTGCTCCTGCGGCACGAATTCGCGGACCAGCGCCTCGGGTTCGATCGGCTGCTCCGGATCGACCCAGGCACCGAACGGGACAAGTGCATCGAGCTCCGGATTGGCGAGCGGCGCGAACGGCTGCAGGGTGCGCCCCGCATCGCGCGCGAGCGCAGCGATCACGGCGTTCAGGCGTCGCTCGGTCTCGAACGCTCGAGCCACACTCGCAGTGTCGACGCCAAGATGCTCGGCAAGCAGCGTATTGCGCCAGCGCGCGATCGCCGCCCGCACGCGCGGATCGCCATTGGCGTCGATGACGATGTTGCATTCGGTATCGAGCACCATCGACCGATTGTTCAGGTTCGCACTGCCCACGGTAATCAGCGTGTCGTCGACGATCATCACTTTGCTATGCACGTTCAGGCAGCCGCCCCCTAGCCCGTCGATATGCGGGCAGTGCATGCGAAAGTGTGCGTGGCGATCGGCTTGCGCGAGTGCCCGGTAAAGGCGTGCGCGCATGAGCCCCATGGTCGCTTCCTGCAGCCATCCGCTCTGCATGCGAGGCACGACGACGGCCACATCGGGTCCGTCCGCCTCGGCAAGACGCGCGCAGAGCGCTTCGCGGACCACGGCCGCCGTGAAGTATTGATTCTCTATATAGATGTTCGATTGCGCCGCGGCGATCATATCTGCCGTCAGGGCGCGGACCTGCTGCACAGCGGGCTGGGCGCGGTATGCAGGTGCCGTGAGCGAGATGCCGAGCATCACGTCGTACAGGTCGACGGGGGCGTTCGGCGGCCACGGGTCCGCGTCCTGCGCTACGCCGCGATGCGCACGTGGCGCAAGGCGCTTTCCGCAGGAGCGCGCCCAGCGCGCGCGGGCGAGTGCACCGATGGCGCGCGCCGCGTCACCGTCGAACATCGCATGGACGTCGTGAAACGGCCCGTAGGGCGTTCCGCCAGCATCGCGCCGGCGCGCGTCATCCGGTGCATGAGCGGGCGTGTCCCAACGCGAGCGCGTCAAGTCGAGGCCGCCCGCGAACGCGAGTCGGTCGTCGATGACGACGAGCTTCTGATGATGCGACGCGCCGCGCGGATGCGCGCCGTCCTGGCGGAACACGATGTCGCGATGCGCGCGCCACCCCGTCGGGTAGACGGGCACCCATTCGCGCTCGAACGCGTAGATCATCGCGAAATCCCAGGCGAGCACGTAGATTCGCAGCCGCCGTCGATGCGCCGCGAGCGCTTGCAGAAATTCGCCGAGCGGCTCCGGGAAGCCATCGTTCGCGCCCTCGGGGACGAGACGCACGCGGCTGTCGATATCCCAACCGACGATAAACACCGTCCGCTCGGCCCGCAGCAGTGCGGCACGCAGCGCCGAAAAATACGACTGCGCGTCGATCAGCAGTGCGAATCGGTCTGAATGGCAAATGGAATCGCAGTTGCGGCCGACTTCCAGCACGCCGTGCCGAACGTGCGACGCGGGTCCGCGGATCGGGGCGGCATCACTGGTGCGCGTGCAAGGCTGCGCGGGCGGTGGGACCCGATAAGCGCCCGACAAGGGATCGAAGCGCATCGACATGCGCCCCCCGCGTCAGATGATCGGTACGCCGCCCGTGACCGCGACGGTCGCACCTGATATATAGCTCGCCTCGTTGCTCGCCAGCATGACGTAGACCGGTGCGAGTTCAGCCGGCTGCCCGGGTCGTTTCATCGGCGTTTGCTTGCCGAATTCCTTCACGTTCTCAGGCGGCAGCGTGGCCGGAATCAACGGCGTCCAGATCGGCCCCGGTGCGACGCAGTTCGAGCGGATTCCGCGCTCCGCGAGCAGTTGCGCGAGTCCACCCGTGAAATTCTGAATAGCGCCTTTCGTCGTGGCGTAGGGAAGCAATGTCGGGCGCGGTTTGTCGGCGTTGACCGAGGTCGTATTGATAATCGCCGCGCCGGGTTTCATATGCGGCAGCGCAGCTTTGACGAGGCGGAACATCGCGCCGATATTGATATCGAACGTCCGATCCCATTCGTCGTCCGAAATGTCCTCGACGCGCTCGAAATTCATTTGATGCGCCGCATTGTTTACGAGCACGTCGACACGGCCGAACGCCTCGACAGCGCGGTCGACGACAGCGCGGCAATGCGCGCGGTCGGCAAGGTCGCCTGCGACGAGCACGGCCTTGCGGCCTGCCTGCTCGACCCAATGCGCCGTTTCCCGGGCATCGTCGTGCTCGTCGAGGTACGCGATCAGGACGTCGGCCCCCTCGCGTGCGTAGGCTATCGCCACGGCACGGCCGATACCGCTGTCACCGCCCGTCACGATGGCGGCCTTGCCTGCAAGCCGGCCCGATCCGACGTAGCGATGCTCGCCGTGGTCGGGTTTCGGATCCATCGGTGCGGTACGGCCCGGCACCGCCTCCTGTTGCTGCTCGGGCATGGGTGGCGTCGGTCGGTCGGTCATGGCAGCTCCTTGTTTCGAACGGTTGCAAAGACATACAGGAGCCACCGAAGCGGCTCCGACGTTCGAAATGCAGCAACGCGCGTGCCGCACACCCCACGAGGGGCGGCACAAACATTGTACCAAAATTTCCGCCGTACGCCTTCCGTCTTTCGCAAAAGCATCCACCCA
>CBJMQH010000564.1:0-3477 GCA_966431825.1 uncultured Trinickia sp. | reverse complement strand
AAAAGTCGATCCTGCAAAAGCGCGTGACGTACGACTTCGCGCGTCTGATGGAAGGCGCGACGCAGGTGTCGTGCTCGGGCTTCGGTCAGGTGATGATCGAAAACATGTAAGCCCATGTGTGCATAGGTAAGGGACGAGAGGCGTATCGCGCCGCGTCCCGTATCATGCTGATCGGCCGAGCGTCCCGCTCGGCCGATTTTTTTTATGCGCAAGAAAGGGCGGACTTGTGTCGTGTTCGCTGCATTGTTCGCGCGCGCCTTAACAACCCCCGCTCAGGAGGTCATTACTCTCGATGAACGAATCAATCCGGATCCGTGCATGCGAAGCCGGCGACATCGGCACGCTTGCGCCGCTGTTCGACGCCTATCGTCAGTTCTACGAACAAGCACCCGATACGGCGCTTGCCGAGCGCTTCCTGCGTGCTCGATTCGAAGCCGGCGAATCGGTCATTCTCGTTGCCGGACGCGATGACGGCGGCTTCGTCGGCTTCTGCCAGCTCTATCCCACGTTCTGCTCGCTGCGCGCCGAACCGATCTATGTGCTCTCCGATTTGTTCGTGGACCCGGCTGCGCGACGCAACGGCGTTGCACGTGCGCTACTGCGCGCAGCAAACGAGCGCGCTCGGGACGACGGCATGGTGCGGATGGATTTGACAACGGCGCGGACGAACGCAAAGGCGCAGGCCCTCTACGAATCGATGGGCTGGCGCAGGGACGAGGTGTTTCTCACCTACAACCTGGTGGTAAGTTCGTAACTTGCAACTGCGCGTGGGTTGTTGCGCTCACGGGCGCACCGGTCCCACACGTCGGGATATACGCGCCCCGCGCACTGCGCCGGTGGATCTAACGGAACGGCCACCGAAAAAGCGGCCACGAAAAACGCAGGCGTAAAAAAACCCGGCTAAAAGCCGGGTCTTTCAAGAAAACCCAGCCGGAGCCGGGTTTTGCAAGATGCGTCGATCGAGCGATCTTAGGCAGCCGCCTGGATGTTCGACGCTTGCTTGCCCTTCGGACCTTGCACGACCTCGAAGCTTACCTTCTGGCCTTCCTTGAGCGTTTTGAAACCGTTCATCTGGATGGCCGAGAAATGCGCAAACAGATCCTCGCCGCCTTCGTCGGGCGTGATGAATCCGAAGCCTTTCGCGTCATTGAACCATTTGACCGTACCAGTTGCCATACCAACTTCCCCTGTAACTCATGACCTACCACGAGCACGCCTGAAAAGCTCAGCGGCCGCGCGACGCAGCCACCCCCTCCGACTAGCTCACCTCGGCATTTTTTCGTACTTGCACGTTGCTTCGGCCAGCTGAAAAAAAGTGCCAGCTTGATTGTTGGATCTCTTTAAGCAAGTGTCAAGTGAATTTTGAGATGTTGGCTGGAGCGTTGCGTCGACTGCGTCTTCAGGGTTTCTACCGCTTTTCAACTGTGCGGTGGCGCAAGCGGGCGGCCTTGAAAAGTCGCATAATCGTCTCACATGAGGGGGCAGTGCGAAGACAGTGGAGATTCTTTGAGCGCGCGCAAAGCGAGGCCGGCACGGCTTGTGCGATACTCGAACCGAACGTGCGTCGAGTGCTGCGGTGCTGACGGCGCGCCGATTTCGGCATAAGGGAGTGCGCGACGCGCAGCGAGCAGTCTCGCGCGAATCGAAGCGCGGTTCTGTCAACCAAGGTCGGTCGGGTTTCGGCAGGATTGCGGGCCTGTCCGAGTTGTTTAGAATGGGTGTATGGCGATTATCCCGGACAAGCAGGACGGCACGGTACTGGAGCGGCAGGAGAACGAGCTGAAACCGCCGTCCATGTACAAGGTGGTGCTGCTGAATGATGACTTCACGCCGATGGAATTTGTCGTGATGGTCGTGCAGGAATACTTCAATAAAGATCTTGAAACTGCGACGCAAATCATGCTGAAGGTGCATCGCGAGGGGCGGGGAGTTTGTGGGGTCTATACGCGGGACATCGCGGCGACCAAGGTCGAGCAGGTTGTTACGCACGCGCGGCAAGCGGGTCACCCGCTGCAGTGCGTGATGGAGGAAGCATGATTGCCCAGGAACTGGAAGTCAGCTTGCACATGGCGTTCATGGAAGCACGTCAGGCGCGGCATGAGTTCATTACGGTCGAACATCTTTTGCTGGCGTTGCTGGACAATCCAACAGCCGCCGAGGTGCTGCGCGCGTGCGCAGCCAACATCGAAGATCTGCGGCAGAACCTGCGCAACTTCATTCACGACAACACGCCGACGGTGCCCGGCACCGACGACGTCGACACGCAGCCCACGCTCGGCTTTCAGCGCGTGATTCAGCGCGCGATCATGCACGTGCAGTCGACATCGAACGGCAAGAAGGAAGTCACGGGGGCCAACGTGCTCGTGGCGATCTTCGGCGAGAAGGATTCGCACGCGGTCTACTACCTGCAGCAGCAGGGGGTGACGCGGCTCGACGTCGTGAATTTCATTTCGCACGGCATCGCGAAGACGAACAGCAGCGACGCCTCCAAGGCGGGCGATGCGAATGCCGAGTCGGAAGAGGCTGCGTCGCAGAAGGAAACGCCGCTCGCACAGTTCACGCAGAACCTGAACCAGATGGCGAAAGATGGCCGGATCGATCCGCTCATCGGCCGCGAGCAGGAAGTCGAGCGCGTCGTGCAGGTGCTGTGCCGTCGCCGCAAGAACAATCCGCTGCTCGTGGGCGAGGCCGGCGTCGGCAAGACGGCGATCGCCGAAGGGCTCGCATGGCGTATCACGCGCGGAGAAGTGCCCGACATCCTCGCCGATGCGCAGGTCTATTCGCTCGACATGGGGGCGCTGCTCGCCGGCACGAAGTACCGCGGCGATTTCGAGCAGCGGCTCAAGACCGTGCTCAAGGAGCTCAAGGAGCGTCCGCACGCCATTCTTTTCATCGACGAAATCCACACGCTGATCGGCGCGGGCGCCGCCTCGGGCGGAACGCTCGATGCGTCGAACCTGCTGAAGCCGGCGCTGTCGTCGGGCACCCTCAAGTGCATCGGCGCGACGACGTTCACCGAATACCGCGGCATTTTCGAAAAAGACGCCGCGCTCTCGCGGCGCTTCCAGAAGATCGAAGTGACGGAGCCGACGGTCGAACAGACGGTCGCGATCCTGCGTGGCCTCAAGTCGCGCTTCGAGGAACACCACGGCGTGAAGTATTCGTCGGGTGCGCTGTCGGCGGCGGCCGAGCTGTCGGCGCGCTTCATCACCGACAGGCATCTGCCGGACAAGGCCATCGACGTGATCGACGAAGCAGGTGCGGCACAGCGCATTCTGCCGAAGTCGAAGCAGAAGAAGACGATCGGCAAGGGCGAGATCGAGGAGATCATCTCGAAGATTGCACGCGTGCCGGCGCAGAGCGTTTCTCAGGACGATCGCAGCAAGCTGCAGACGCTCGATCGGGACCTGAAGAGCGTCGTGTTTGGGCAGGATTCTGCGATCGACACTCTGGCTGGCGCAATCGAGATGGAGCGGG
>CBJMQH010000563.1:0-3478 GCA_966431825.1 uncultured Trinickia sp. | reverse complement strand
GCGGGTAGGGCGAGCGCCGGTAGGGCCGCTCCTCCACGCTGCGCACCGAGAACGAGAAGCTCGCCGCGCGTAATCTGCAACTGTCGCAGCAGGCCAATCAAGCCGTCCTGCTTACCGCCGAGAACGTGCACTTGCGCGCGCTGCTCGATCTATCGCAGAAAGTCACGACCCGCTCGACGCCGGCCGACGTGCAATACGACATGCGCGACCCGTTCACGCAGAAGGTCGTCATCAGCCGTGGCTCGCAGCAGGGCGTCCAGAACGGTTCGCCGGTCGTGACCGAAGACGGCATGATCGGTCAGGTCACGCGCGTCTTCCCGTTGCAGTCGGAAGTCACGCTGCTGACCGACAAGGATCAGGCCGTTCCGGTCGAAGTCGTACGCACGGGGCTGCGCTCGGTGGTGTACGGCACGGCGTCGGGCTCGACGCTCGAACTGCGCTTCGTGCCGATCAGCGCCGATCTCGTGGCCGGCGACGAACTCGTGACGAGCGGGCTCGACGGCGTCTATCCGCCGGGGCTGCCCGTCGCGAAGGTCGTGCGCGTCGACAAGCAGGCCGATACGGCGTTCGCGCGCGTGATCTGCCTGCCGATCGCCGCCGTACGCGGTGCGCGCGACGTCCTCGTGCTTCACTACGAGAGCAACATACCGCCGCGCCCCGAGGAACCCGCATCGGCCCTGCAAGGCAAGGATGTGAAGAAGAAGGAAAAGGGCGTGAAGGGCACCGAGAAGAACGCGCCGAAAGCCGCGGACAAGGCAGCCGAAAAGCCGGCGGAAAAGCCTGCCGACAAGTCCGCCGCAAAAGCGGCGTCCGGCGCCGGGCCGCAGACCGGCGCGTCCGGCAGCGCCGCGGCGGGAGGCAAGCGATGAACCGTCCGCAGTACATCTTGCTGCCGGTGAACCCGTACTTCATCGTCTTCAGTCTGGCAGCGGCCTTCCTGTTGAACCTGATGCCGTGGGGACGCCTTGTCGGGGTCCCCGACTTCGTCGCGCTCGTGCTGCTGTTCTGGAACGTCCACCAGCCGCGCAAAGTGGGGATGGGCGTCGCGTTCTTCCTCGGGCTGCTGATGGACGTTCACGACGCGAGCCTGCTCGGCGAACATGCGCTCGCCTACACGCTGCTGTCCTACGGCGCCATTACGATTCATCGCCGCGTGCTCTGGATGCCGCGCGGTCTGCAGGTGTTCGCCGTCGGTCCGCTGCTCGTCACGGCGCAACTCGTTCCTTTCGTCACCCGTCTGTTGACGGGCGCTGCGTTCCCAGGGTGGGGCTATCTCGTGCACGGATTCGTCGAAGCGGCGCTCTGGCCCCTCGCCTGCACGCTGCTGCTGATGCCGCAGCGGCGCCCGGCCGATCCTGACGATACGCGGCCCATCTGAGCGCGCCCTGGCGCGCGTCGAGCATGACCGAATTCAAGAATACCCAGCAGCAGCTCTCGCGATTCCGGTTCCGCGTCGCGGCGGCGGGTCTGTTCGTGCTCGTCTGTTTCGGGCTGCTCGTGCTGCGCTTCCTGTTCCTGCAGGTCTGGCACTACAGCAAATACTCGCTGCAAGCCGAAGAGAACCGCATCTCCGTTGCGCCGATCGTGCCGAACCGCGGCATCATCACGGACCGCAACGGCGTCGTGCTGGCGCGAAACTATTCCGCGTATACGCTCGAAATCACACCGTCCAAGCTCGACGACACGCTCGATAACGTCATCGACAAGCTGTCGACGGTCATCACGATCGACGCGCGCGACCGGCGCCGCTTCAAGAAGCTGCTCGAGGACTCGAAGAACTTCGAGAGCCTGCCGATCCGCACACGCCTGACCGATGAGGAGGTCGCACGCTTCACGGCGCAGCGCTTCCGTTTCCCCGGCGTCGACGTACGCGCGCGGCTCTTTCGCCAGTACCCGCTCGGCACGACGGCCGCCCACGTGATCGGGTACATCGGCCGCATCTCGCAGCGTGACCAGGAGCGCATCGATGCGCAGAGCGACCAGAACGACAGCGATCCCGATCACTACGACCCGCGCCTCGATTCGAACAACTACAAGGGCACCGACTACATCGGCAAGATCGGCGTGGAGCAGAGCTACGAGGCCGAACTCCACGGGCTGACCGGTTTCGAGGAAGTCGAAGTCACGGCCGGCGGGCGCCCCGTGCGCACGCTCTCGCGCACGCAGGCCACACCGGGTAACAACCTCGTGCTCTCGCTCGATATCGGCCTGCAGGAAGTGGCCGAACAGGCGTTCGCCGGGCACCGCGGCGCGCTGGTGGCGATCGAGCCGGCGACCGGCGACGTGCTGGCGTTCGTCTCGGCACCGAGCTTCGATCCGAATTCGTTCGTCGATGGAATCGACCAGTCGACCTGGGACGAGCTCAACAACTCGCCCGACCACCCGCTCTTGAACCGGCCGCTGCACAGCGCCTACCCGCCCGGTTCGACGTACAAGCCGTTCATGGCGCTGGCCGCGCTGACGCTCAAAAAACGCACGCCCGAGTGGGGTTTCCACGATCCCGGCTTCTATCAATTCGGCGGTCACACGTTCCGCAACGACGTACCGCAGGGCCAGGGCTGGATCGACATGAACCGCGCGATCATGGTGTCGAACGACACCTATTTCTACATGCTCGCGCACGACCTCGGCGTCAACGCGATCGCCGACTTCATGCGCCCGTGGGGCTTCGGGCAGATCACCGGCATCGATATCGCCGGCGAGGCGCGTGGCATTCTGCCGTCCACCGACTGGAAGAAGAAGGCCTATAAGAAGCCCGAGCAACAGCGCTGGTACGAAGGCGAAACGATCAGCCTCGGTATCGGCCAGGGGTACAACTCGTTCACGATGCTTCAGCTCGCGCACGCGGTGGCGACGCTCGCCGACGACGGTACCGTCATGAAGCCCCACCTCGTGAAGGAAATCGAGAACCCGATCACGCGCGACCTGCGCCCCACCGTGCCGCGCGAGAGCGGCCACATTGCCGTCAGCCAGGCCGACATCGACGTCGTGAAGCGCGGCATGATCAATGTGACGAGCAATCCGTCGGGCACCGCTTACGAAGTCTTCCGCAACGCACCGTACACGGTCGCCGGCAAAACCGGTACGGCCCAGGTGTTCTCGCTGCAAGGCGCGAAATATCACGGCGGCGCGCTCGCCGAGCACTTGCGCGACCACTCGCTGTTCATCGCATTCGCACCGGCCGACCATCCGCAGATCGCCATCGCCACGATCGTCGAAAACGGCGGTTGGGGCGCGAGCGTCGCGGGCCCGATCGTGCGGCGCGTGCTCGACTACTACTTGCTCCAGCGCGGCAAGCCGGGGGTGCTGCAGGCCGCCGTCGCGAATGCGGCGTCGGCGACGGAAGTGGCGAGCGGGCCTGTCATCGGCGCAGTCGGTGCCGGCGACAACACGCAGCCCGCGAAGGTCGCCGCCGGGTTCAAGGCACTGCCGCCGCCGGTCGTGCCGCCGCCGCGCGGCGCGTCGGCGCCCGGCACAT
>CBJMQH010000562.1:0-3479 GCA_966431825.1 uncultured Trinickia sp. | reverse complement strand
GCTGCGCAGTTTGTCGCGACCACGCACGAGCGGTTCGACCTCTTGGTGTTCGAGCTGACACCGCCCGATTCGCCTGCCGCCACGCTCTACACGCACGCGTTTTACGAGCAGTTGAAGGTCGTCATGTGCCCCGGTGCAGCGCTGTCGATGCATCTCGGCTCGCCGTTCTTTCATGAGGCCCGCGTGCGAGCGCTTGCAACGGGGCTCGTCGCGGCGTTCAAGACTGTCCGCTTGATGTCGGCTTTCATTCCTCTGTACGGGTCGCTCTGGCTGATGGCGATCGCGAGCGACGCGCTCGATCCCTGTGCGCTCTCGGCGCATGAGGTGGCGGTGCGTATCGATACGCGCGGCATCGATGCGTTGCGCTACTATGGCGCCGCGCTCCATCCGGCGCTTTTCGCCCTGCCCGGTACCGTGCGCGCGCAGCTCGGATTCGATTGAGCCCACGCTGTGCGCGAAACCGCGGCACACAACCCTATTCGAGCCTTATGCCACGCTTCTTTGTCGATTCCGCGCTCCGTTCGGGCGACCTCTTCGCGCTGCCTGCGGAAGTCGTCCGACATGTCCAGGTTCTGCGCTTGCAGCCCGGCGACGCACTCGAACTGTTCGACGGACGCGGCGGCCATTACGAAGCCGCCCTTGTCGAACTGGGCAAACGGGAGGCGCGCGTCTCGATCGGCGCATTTCACGACGTCGAGCACGAGCCCCCGTACCGCATCGTCCTGGCGCAGGGTGTGGCGGGCGGGGACAAGATGGATTGGCTGCTCGAGAAGGCGGTCGAACTCGGCGTGGCGCACTTCGTTCCGCTGACAACGGCGCGCAGCGTGGTTCGCCTGACGGGCGAGCGTGCGGCACGCCGACATGCCCACTGGCAGGCGCTGGCCGCAGCGGCGTGCGAGCAGTGCGGGCGCAACCGCGTGCC
This sequence comes from uncultured Trinickia sp., assembly GCA_966431825.1. Taxonomy (GTDB): domain Bacteria; phylum Pseudomonadota; class Gammaproteobacteria; order Burkholderiales; family Burkholderiaceae; genus Trinickia. The sequence continues at coordinate 2,557 of CBJMQH010000562.1, read as the reverse complement.
GGCCGTCGCGGCGCCCGCCGATCTGACGGGCTGGCTCGCTGGCCTGCCCGCGGCGCCGCGCGAAGACGAACTGCGGCTCATGCTGACGCCGCGGGCGCGGCTGTCGTTCGATGCGCTGCCGGGCGAGCCGCCGCAGGGCGACGTCACACTGCTGATCGGCCCGGAAGGCGGTCTGGCGCCGGAAGAAGAAGCGGCAGCAGCGGCGTACGGGTTCGTTGGACTCTCGTTGGGCCCGCGCATCCTGCGGACGGAAACGGCGGGTATCGCCGTGCTCGCCGCGCTCGCGGCACGGTGGGGCGGTTGGTAGCCAGAAAGTACGCACCAACGCAAAAGCCCGCCGATGGCGGGCTTTCATCAACAAACAGCTTTACCGAGACAACCCGGCAACCCCGGATCGCGCACCGCTTACGCGAACGAGTAAAAGACCCGGAACGCGACCTTGCGCTCGGCCCAGAACTCGGCCGCCTCGCGGAACACATCGAGCAGCGTCTCGCGACCTTCCTTGTCGAACTTCTGCGCGATCGGCAATGCTTCAAGCACGATCACGAAACCCGGCTGCGAGCCGGCCTTGTGCACGAGGTCCGTCAAACAGTCGTAAAGCGCGTCGTAATTCTTGCCGAAATGCTTCGGAAACAGGAACGAAGTGGCGATCGTCTCCAGCACTTCCTGCTTCGTGTTCGCACTGCCGCAGTAAGCGTAGAGAAAGTGCTGTTCGAGCCGCGCCGCCTCTTCGGCCAGCTCGTGCACACGAAAGGCCCGGATCGACTGCACGATGTTCGGTCGCACGGTCGCAAAAAGGCTCATAGGCTCCTCGCTCGATGGATGCCCGGGTTGCTCCGACTGGCCACGCTCCGTCGCGCGCATCTGCATGACGCGCTGAAAAAGATTGCCATCGCCGGCCGCGAACAGATCCGTCGCGACTGAGGCGTCGTGCGCGTAGATGTTGTCGCTCATGCCGCTCATGCCGCTCATCCCGATGTCATTCAACAATGCGTTTAAAACTCGTGTAGTGATCGTCTGAATAGAAGCAGTTGTCCGTTCTCTTCAGCGGCCCGCCGCATACGATCCGGCGCGCCCCGCGGTTTCGCACGCGAGGCGTGGGAACCGTGTACTCGTGATAGTAGCCGCGCGGCTGCCGCGGCAGAACACGCTCGAAGTTGCCGAAGACGACGCCGTCCTTCGCATAAGGATAGGGTCCGCCGGACGAGATGAGCGCAAGCGTATCGTTCGCCTCCCGCGGCAGCCGCGAGCGCGCGATCGTATCCGCCGCGCCGGTTATCGACCCGCCGGCCGTCGACTCGCCGGGGACCGGCGTGCGCGCAAGCGTAATGCCCCAGCCGGAAGAGCCCGCCCGCAACCCTACGGCCGCAGCGCCCGTCGGCACGGCACCCAAACCCGCGATACCCAGCGCGACGCCAAGCACAACGAGGGCACGACGCAGCGCAACGGCTGCACGCGCATGTCGCTCAGCACTTTGCCCCGCGATTGCCTCACCCCTGATTGGTGTGCCTCTCATTGAACTGCATCCCGACCACGAAAGTGCAAGGGTATCCCGATCTGCCACGAGAAGCAATCTTTGTCTGCAAAATGAAAGGTTTAGCGCCGTTCCGCATCTTTTTTGTACGGACCCCTCTAGGCTTTTTTTAACTTGTTTACGCTAAACTTACATCGACGACGCCACCGACGGGTCTTGCCTCCTCGTCGATGCTTCGGCTGCGGGGTCGTTGATTTACGGTTGGGCGGTAGACTCTCTCATTCGCCCGCGGCGTGCCCAAAACGGGCACGCCGTTTTTTTTGCTCCCGGGAGGAGGTCAGCGCGTTGCGCTCGCGTCGGCCACAAGCAGTGCCGCCATGTTGACGATCCGGCGCACGGTGGCCGACTCGGTCAGCACATGGACCGGCTTCGCCGCGCCCAGCAGGATCGGCCCGATGGCGATGTTGTTGCCGGCTGCCGTCTTGAGCAGGTTGTAGGCAATATTGGCCGCATCGATGTTCGGCAATACGAGCAGGTTCGCATCGCCTTCGAGCGTCGACTCGGGCAGCACTTCGCGGCGCAGGCTCGCGTCGAGCGCCACGTCGCCATGCATCTCGCCATCCACCTCGAGCTCCGGCGCGCGCGCCTTGATGAGTGCGAGCGTGTCGCGCATCTTCTGCGCCGACGGCGCATTGCTCGTACCGAAGTTCGAGTGCGAAATCAGCGCGACCTTCGGCACGATGCCGAACCGGCGCACCTCTTCGGCAGCCATGATCGTGATTTCCGCCAATTGCTCGGGCGTCGGGTCCACGTTCACGTGCGTGTCGACGAGGAAAATCTGGCGGTTCGGCAGCACGAGCCCGTTCATCGCCGCAAACACCGTACAGCCTTCGCGCTTGCCGATCACTTGATTGATGAAGTGCAGATGGCGATGCGGCGTCGAGACCGTGCCGCAGATCATGCCGTCGGCCTCGCCCTTGTTGACGAGCATCGCGCCGATCAGCGTCGTGCGCCGGCGCATTTCGATCTTGGCGAGCTCCTGGCTGATGCCGTTGCGCGCCATCATCTTGTAGTACGTCTGCC
>CBJMQH010000561.1:0-3496 GCA_966431825.1 uncultured Trinickia sp. | reverse complement strand
CGATTCACGCCGTCCCGCATCGCTGGCCTGGTCCTGGGTTTCGCCGGCGTGGTCGTGCTTGTAGGCGATTCATCGTTCGTGCGCAGCGTGCCCGGCAGCCTCGCGGTGGCGGCTGCGTTGCTGGCCACTGCGTTGTATGGCGTGGCGAGCAGCTACACCCGGCACTTCCTCACGGGCGTTCCATCGCTCGCCGTGGCAGCCGGCACTCAGCTTGCCGCGACCGTCGTGCTGGCTCCGTTCGCCGTCTGGCTGTGGCCGGCCCGCATGCCCTCGGCGGTAGCGTGGCTGCATGTGTTCGCCCTCGGCGCCTTTTGCACGGGCGTTGCCTACACGCTGTTCTACCGGCTGATCGCCAATGTCGGACCGGCCCGTGCTGCGTCGGTCAGCTTCCTGATTCCGGTGTTCGGCGTGCTGTGGGGTGTCGTGATGCTCGGCGAACGCGTGGGCACGGGCATGGCGATTGGTTGTGCCGTGATCGTGCTCGGCACCGCGATGTTGAACGGCGTGTTTGCGCTGCGAAGGCGAGCCGGAGGCGATGCAGCCGACACCGCGAATCCGAAACGCGCGTTCCTGCGTTCCGGGCGTTGACCGGCATCCCGCGCGCCGCTGGCTACTAGCGTCGCGCGGTCTGCGCGGCGGTTCGCGTGCGGGGTTCCTGGGGCGTGCCATGGATATAGTCGGCGAGCCCGTCGGCAAGCGCGTCGAATGTGGCACGGCAGGCCGGGCTGTCGCGCAGGTCTTCGTGCATTGCGATCCAGGTGGGAAGCGTCAATGCGACCTCGTCGGCGAACAGCCTGACGAGCGCGGGCTCGCGTTTCGCGATGCCGACCTGGCAGAAGCCGATGCCAAAGCCTGCACGCAACGCGGCCAGCCCTGCGAGGTCCGAGTCGGTGCGCAAGGCGAAACGATGCCGGTTGAGCCAGGGCAACTGCGGCTTCACCGTCCGGATAAACGCGGTTTCGCGATCGTAGCCGATCAGGGCGTGTCCGGCCAATTCGTCGAGGCGCGTCGGTACCCCGCGCTGTTCGAGGTAGTTCTGATGCGCGAAGACGCCCAGTTCGATCGAGCCTATCCGTCGCGCGATCAACGACTGCTGGGCGGGTTCGAACATGCGCACGGCGATGTCGGCCTCGCGCTCCAGCAAATCTTCGCTGCGGTTGCTCGGCGACAGCTCGAACACCAGTTCGGGGTGCGAACGGTGGGCCGTGGCCAGGATCGCGGGCAAGACTTCGACCGTCACGACATCGCTTGCGGTGATGCGTACCTTGCCTCGGACCTCGGTGCCTTGGCGCGATGCCGCTCGCAGCAATCCGGCGCTGGCATTCGCGACTGCGCGCGCGTGCGGGTGCAGCGCATGCGCAGCGGCGGTCGGACTGAGCCCCTGTTGCGTACGCACGAAGAGCGACAGGCCGAGCGCGGTCTCGAGCGCATCGACATGTCGGCCGACGGTCGGTTGCGTCAGTCCGAGCGCACGCGCGGCACCCGATAGCGATCCTGCTTCGAGTACGCCAAGAAACGTCCGATACAATTCCCAGCCGGGTTCGTCCATACAAAAATGTATAGCAGGTAGTTGGTCGTAAACAATTGTATGCCGTGGCGCGGCTCGTCAGAATAAGCCTCGTTCGATACGCGCGGAGGCGGGCATGACAAGTGAGCGGATAGCATTGGTACTGGGGGCGACGGGCGGCATCGGTGCGGAAATCGCGCGAGCGTTGCACGCGCGTGGTTGGCAAGTGCGGGCACTGCACCGTAACCCGGCCGCGCTCGAAGCGGCGGGCCGGCTCGATGCCCGTTTCATCTGGCAGCGCGGCGATGCGATGTCGCGCGAGAATGTCCTGGCGGCCGCGAGCGGCGTCTCGCTGATCGTGCATGCGGTGAATCCGCCCGGCTATCGCGATTGGCAAACGTTGGTACTGCCGATGATCGACAACACGATCGCCGCAGCGCGGGCGAGCGGCGCTCGCATCGTATTGCCCGGAACGGTCTACAACTACGGCCCTGATGCTTTCCCCCTGCTGACCGAACGCTCGGCGCAGCGCCCGAGCACGCGCAAGGGGGCCCTTCGGGTCGAACTCGAACGGCGCCTCGAGGCGGCGGCGCAAGAAGGCGTGCGCAGCCTCGTTGTGCGAGCCGGCGATTTTTTCGGGCCCAGCGGGCATGGCAACAGCTGGCTTTCGGGCGCGATGATCAAACCGGGCCGCGCTGTGCGCAGCGTGTTCTATCCGGGGCGTCGCGGCGTCGGCCATCAATGGGCCTATATGCCCGACGTCGCTCAGACGATCCTTGCACTGCTCGAGAGGGAAGCCCGGTTGCCCGCATTTGCGACGTACCAAATGCGTGGCCACTGGGACGAGGACGGCACGATGATGGTCGCGGCGTTGGGTCGCGCAAGTGGGCGCGATGAGATCAAGGTGCGCGCGTTTCCATGGCCGCTCGTCTGGCTGCTGCAGCCGTTTTCGACCTTGTTTCGCGAGATGCAGGAAATGCGCTACCTCTGGCGCGAACCGATTCGTATGGACAACGCACGATTGGTCGCCGCGCTCGGTGCCGAGCCGCACACGCCATGGGACGAGGCGGTGCGCACGACGCTCGTTGCCTTGCGCTGCGTATGACCGTTCAGCCTTGCTGAAGCAATTGTGCGATGAGGGCCGTGATGACCTCGGGCGCATCCTCGGGGCTGTAGTGGCCGACACCCGGCAACGTGTGCACGGCGGCGCGCGGGAACAAGTCGGTGAAGAGCGGCAGAAAGTGCGCCGCATTGAGCGTGCGATCGGCAAGGCCCCAGATCGCGCACGCGGGTTTTCCGGCGATCGCGCGTATGGCTGCATCGTCGGGTGCTTCGAATCGATGCGCACCGGCGGCGAAGCCTTGCGCCCACCCGATCGGCCCGGCGCAATCGCTGGCGCTTTCGAAGCGCGAAGCATAGGCCCGCAGCCAATCGTCGCTGATCACTGCATGGTTCTCGAATCCGTTCAGCTTGAGCGTGCTCAGCATGTTGAAGCCGAGTTCGCTCAGCACGGGCACGAGCCGCGCTTGTGCATGCGCGCTCATGATCCATTGGAACCACGGCGATTGCTGCGCGTTGGCTTCGAGACGTGCCATCAAATCCGGTTGTCCGAACGGCGTCGGACCGTTCACGGAGACGATGCCGGCGATGCGCTCGGGGTGCCGGGCCGCGAGCCCCATCCCCACGGGGCCGCCGAAGTCATGCATGACGAGCGTGATCTCGCGCAAGTCCAGCGCGAGCACGAAACGCTCGAGATTGTCGATATGGTCCTGCAGCCAATAGGTGCGCGTTTGCGGCGTGGCGCTCTTGCCGAAGCCCATGTGATCCGGCGCGACGACGCGATACGTCGGGCGCAATGCCTCGATGATGCGGCGAAACAGATAACCCCATGTCGGCTCTCCGTGTAGGCAGAGCACCACGGGGCCTTCGGTGGGACCTTCGTCGACATAGTGCATCGCGAAGCCGGGGGCATGCGAGAACTGCGGTGCA
>CBJMQH010000560.1:0-3496 GCA_966431825.1 uncultured Trinickia sp. | reverse complement strand
GCCCGCGTTCAAGAGCCGCCGCACGTCTTCGACGGCGCGCACGCCGCCGCCCACCGTCAACGGAATGAAGACCTGCGAAGCCACCGCTTCGATGATCGGCAGGATCAGATCGCGCTGATCCGAGGTTGCCGTGATATCGAGGAAAGTCAGCTCGTCGGCGCCCTGGTCGTCGTAGCGACGCGCGATTTCCACGGGATCGCCCGCGTCGCGCAGTTCGACGAAGTTGACGCCCTTCACGACGCGTCCTGCCGTGACGTCGAGACAGGGGATGATGCGTTTTGCTAGAGCCATGATGGTGCTGATGGTGCAAGTGCCGCTAAAAAAGCCGCCCGCGTGATTCCCGCGGGCGGTGCGTATGCCGGGCCGTCTCGCGTGTGCGGCGCGGGCACCGTGCCCCCACGCGCGCCTGCGCGTTTAAGCGTCGTCGGACTCGCGCAGCGTGTCGGCACGCGTTTGCGCCGCCGCGAAATCGAGGTCGCCCGAGTAGATCGCGCGACCGCAGATCACCCCTTCGACGCCTTCGTCCTCGACTTCGCACAACGCGTCGATATCGGCGAGGTTCGACAGGCCGCCGCTCGCGATGACCGGAATCTTCACCGCGCGCGCAAGACGCACCGTTGCGTCGATATTGATGCCTTGCAGCATGCCGTCGCGGCCGATATCGGTGTAGATGATCGATTCGCAGCCGTAGTCCTCGAACTTTTGCGCGAGATCCACGACTTCGTGGCCCGTGAGCTTGCTCCAGCCGTCCGTTGCGACCTTGCCGTCCTTTGCATCGAGGCCGACGATGATGTGGCCGCCGAACGCCGAACAGGCGTCTCGCAGGAAGCCCGGGTTCTTGACGGCGGCGGTTCCGATGATGACGTACGACAGGCCGTCGTCAAGATAGCGCTCGATCGTTTCCAGGTCGCGGATCCCGCCGCCGAGTTGCACGGGGATCTCGCTGCCCACCTCCTGGATGATCGCGCGGATGGCTTCCTCGTTTCTCGGCTTGCCGGCAAACGCGCCGTTCAAGTCGACGAGATGCAGCCGCCGCGCGCCAAGACCGACCCAATGGCGAGCCATGGCAGCCGGGTCCTCGGAAAAAATGGTCGCCTGGTCCATATCGCCTTGTTTAAGGCGCACACACTGACCGTCCTTGAGGTCGATGGCGGGAATCAGCAGCATAGCAATCGCGTGAAGTCTGGGAAGGGTTGAATTACTCGGCCCTCGCGGCGGACGCGCATACGCCCGGCTGCCGCGAGCCGTCTCGCTAGTTTAGTACAAGTCTTTGCCCGTTCTGCCAGCCTGCCCCCGGATAAAGGGCGCAATAGGCAGCCGCGGCAGGTTCGAGAAACGCGCTTCGTGAGCGCATTCACGGATTCCAGTCGACAAAGTTCCGGTAGACGCGCAAGCCGGCGGCCGCGCTCTTTTCCGGGTGAAATTGTGTCGCAAACAAATTGTCGCGCGCGACGGCCGACGTGAAACGGCCACCGTAGTCGGTCTCGCCCGCAATATGGGTCTCATCGGCCGGCACGACGTAATAGCTGTGCACGAAATAGAAGAAGCTGCCGTCGGGCACGCCGTCCCAAAGTGGATGCGCCCGCTTCTGATAGACGCGGTTCCAGCCCATCTGCGGCACCTTGAAGCGCGACCCGTCGTCCTGCAGCTTCCCTTCGAGCTCGAACCGCAAGACCTTGCCCGGCAGCAGGCCGAGCCCTTTCGTGTCGCCTTCGGCGCTCCAGTCGAACAGCATCTGCTCGCCGACGCAGACGCCCATCAGCGGCTTCGTGCGCGACGCCTCGATCACGGCTTCCTGCAGCCCCGATTCGCCGAGACAGCGCATGCAGTCGGGCATCGCGCCCTGCCCCGGCAGCACGACGCGGTCGGCTGCGCGGATGGCCTCCGGCTGGTCGACGATCGCCACGTCCACTTCCGGCGCAGCCTGCTTGAGCGCCTGCGCCACCGAGCGCAGGTTGCCCATTCCGTAATCTACGATCGCAATCTTTTTCATCGCAAGTTTGGCAGTAGTGCCTTCAATCCGTCGACGATGAACTCCACCGCCAGCGCCGACAACATCAATCCCATGAGCCGCGTGCCGATATTGATACCGGTTTGCCCGACGAAGCGCGCAATGGGCTCGGCGAGCCGCAGCGAACCGAAACAGATCACGGCGATGACCGCGCCGATCGCCACGAGCCCGATCCGGTCATACCAGTGATGCGCGCTCGCGGCATAGACGATCACCGTACTGATCGACCCAGGCCCCGTCAGCAGCGGAATCGCGAGCGGCACGACGGCGATGCTGTTTTTCGACTCGGCTTCATCGCGCTCTTCGGGCGTTGCCCGTGCATTGCCGATCTGGGCGTTCAGCATGCTGATCGCCATCAACAGCATGATGATGCCGCCCCCCACTTCGAGCGAGCCGACCGAAATGCCGAAGAAGCTGATGATCTGCTGGCCGAGCAGCGTCGTGATCGCGATCACGCAGAACACCGAAATCGAGGCGGTCCGGATCGTCCGACGCCGCTCGAGGTCGGAATGCGCCGACGTGAGGCTCAGAAAAAACGGCACGGCGCCGACCGGATTGATCAGCGCCAGCAAGGAAATAAACGATTTGAGAAGATCCATCGCTAGCCGCGGCACCCGTTTTCGCGGGCACAGGCGGTCCGTCGAGTTGGCGTCAGAGGCTACCCTTGGTCGACGGAATCTGCCCCGCCGCCCGCTCATCGAGCTCCGCGGCCATGCGCAACGCGCGGCCGAAGGCCTTGAAGACGGTTTCCAGCTGATGGTGCGCGTTCGTGCCACGCAGGTTGTCGATATGCAGCGTCACGCCCGCATGGTTCGCAAACCCACGGAAAAACTCGAGCGACAGGTCCACGTCGAACGTGCCGATGCGCGCGCGCGTGAATGGAACATGAAACTCGACGCCGGGACGCCCCGAAAAGTCGATCACGACGCGCGAGAGCGCTTCGTCGAGCGGAACGTAGGCGTGACCATAGCGGCGGATGCCCTTCTTGTCGCCGATCGCCTTCGCCACCGCCATGCCGAGCGTGATGCCGGTGTCTTCGACGGTATGGTGGTCGTCGATATGCAGGTCGCCGTGTGCCTCGATGTCGAGATCGATCAGACCATGCCGCGCGATCTGGTCGAGCATGTGGTCGAGAAACGGCACACCGGTGGCCAGCTTCTGCTGGCCGGTGCCGTCGAGATTGATCTTCACACGGATCTGCGTTTCGCTGGTATTGCGAACGACTTCCGCCACACGCATGGCAATTCCTTGACTGAGTCGATGTAAATGGGGATTGATCGTTTCGCGCCGCGGCGCCCGCAGGCTCAATCGGGCAGCGCGAGTTTCAAAGCGGCCAGCAGGCGCGCGTTTTCGTCGGGAGAACCGACGGTGAGCCGCACGCATTCAGCCAGCAACGGATGCATTTTACTCACGTTTTTGACCAAAACCCGCTCGGTGAGCAGCGCGTCGAACACGGCGGCCGCGTCCGGCACCCGCACCAGCAGG
>CBJMQH010000559.1:0-3522 GCA_966431825.1 uncultured Trinickia sp. | reverse complement strand
GTTGGCCTGCAAGATGGACACGCAGCGCAGTGACGGCTGCAGCAGCAAGTCGCCCGTCGGCCTTGGCTGCACGGAACGTTATCGAGAACACACCGCTGGTATCCGCGGGGACCTTCACGCTGGGCGGGATCGTTGACGCGGGCGCGTACTTCGCGTGTGTTATTTGCACCGGCGCAAGCACAACGTCATACGCAGTCCGAAAGGAAAAGCGCCCGATGGCCGTCTCCAACGGCGTTCCGCGCTCGACACGGACAGGTTCGGTCAGACTGTTGAACATGCTTCCCACATCGAACTGGGCGACCGCGGACGATGGGAAGGGCCGCAAGTATTGCGGATACGTTCGTTGGATCACCGCCTCGGAAAATTCCGGATAGTCGTCATCGATCTTCACGCTGTGGCGAGCGTTCAGCAGTGCCGTCGACTGCGCGAGGCGTTCTACGCCCGGATCGTCCGAGCGCCCGTCGCTGTTAATGGACAGGCGAGCGGCCGCTTCGGGGTTGCGCTGAGCGAACGCCCGCATGTCGCGGCGCAGAATGTCGAGTTCCTTTTCGTAGTAATGCCGGAGCACATCGTCGTCGATATCGTCGTAGCGTGTGGTCATCGAATGACTCGAAATCTTGTTATCTCGCGCGAGGCGATATCGAACGAACCGCGGCGCTCAGGACCTTTTGGGTCGTGCTCGGGTGACGGAATATTGCAGCGTCGACGGTTGCAGCATCGCGTCGAAGCTGACCGGCTCCTCGGCCGGGTGCACCACCAGCATCGCCTTGATGGCGAAGCACAGTGCGTTCGTGGAACGCGCGCTCAACTCCAGTGTGACGTCGACCTGCTTGAGCCTGCGCTCGTGGCGTTCTATCGCGCGTTGAATCGACTTGCAGATGGTCTGCCGGTCGTCGTGACTGGCAAGGCTAAGCCCAGCGAAATCGTTCAGCCCGTAGGTCAGCACTGACCGCTGACATTCCTCGAAACCGGCGAGCCGATCGTCGGTAAAGGTAATTCGGGCGTTCAGAAGCGACTCGATATGGTGCGCGACTGTGGCTTTAAGTTCGTCGAGCGACAATTGCCGCACAATAGCGGACGCCGGCTGATTCGGTCCGTCACCAAACAGTTTGTCGAGCAGGCCAGGTTCGTAGCGGTTCATCTATTTGAAGGAATAGGGAGTGGCGCACCCTCTCAAGTGCGGCGCGTATGATACAGCACCCGCCCAGCCCCTTCCGAAATGATTGCGCCGCCTGTTTGGCACCTCAATCCCGAGAACCCGGGTTAAGCGAAAACCGCCAAGCGAGGTTGATCAACGAAGCGCGGCCTATGTGTGCGATTTAAACGGCCTTGGTAAATGCTTTGCGCGTGATAGGTGGCAAGGCCCTAACGATCGGTATGCGTCAGCATCGCGCGGTGGAACGGCTTGCGCGGGTGCAAACCTTTTGTCGCGAAAGATCGACTGCCAATTTCTCGGCGCGGCACGATATTGTATTTTTCATAGTCGTGCCGCCCCTCTTGGCGGTAATCCGTCAGCCCATGTCAAACAGCCTCTGAGCTCACCCATCCATCATGCCGACGTTCAGCACGGCTGACCGTTGCGGCGTGCGAGCCATGCCGGCGCGCTTTGCAGCGCGACCGGCCGCAGGAATCGATCCATCGCGGCATAACCGACCGACGTCGTGAACGGCTGCGTAGACGCGGGCCACGGGCCGCCATGCACCTGCGCGCCGGTCACGGCGACTCCCGTCGGCACACCGCTGAACAGCACACGGCCTGCGATTTGCGTAGCACGACGAACGATCCTGCGCGCGTCGGGCGTTTCCTCGTCGGCGCCCCAGATCGTCACCGTCAAGCTGCCGCCCACGGCCGACAGCACGCTAAGCACTTCGTCAGTGGAAGCCGTCCGTACGATCAGGCACGCCGGACCAAACACTTCCTCGTGCAGCGCATGCTGCGCCACGAAGTTCGGCGCATCGGTACGCACGAGCACCGGGCGCGGTGCCACATCGTCGCCGTTCCCAGGCTCGCCGGCCAGTACAACGTCCACGCCACTCGTCGAAACAAGACGCGTCACGCCCGCATCGAAGTTGCGCTTCATGCCCGGCGTCAGCATGGTATGGAACGTCTTCGCCTGCAATGCCTCACGCAGCGCCGCTTCGAAACGATCTGCCGCGCCACCCTGCGGCAACACGACAATACCCGGGCTCGTGCAAACCTGGCCGCAACCGAATTCGATCGACGATGCGAGCGCCTGCGCCAGTTCCTCGGCCTTTTCCTCCAGGTATTGCGGCAACGTCACGACCGGGTTGACCGAACCCAGTTCGCCATAGAACGGAATCGGACGCGCACGCGCGTTCGCCTCGGCCCACAGCGCCACGCCGCCCTTATACGAGCCGGTGAAAGCAACGGCCGCGATGTCGGGATGCCGCACGAGCTGGACACCCACATCGATGCCGGCCCCCTCCACCATCCCGATCAGACCGCTCGGCAATTCGAGCTTGGCCAGTACGGCACGAACGAGTTCGAAAACCGCACGCGAGAGTTGCGGATGCCCCGGGTGGGCCTTGACGACGACGGGGCAGCCTGCTGCAAGCGCCGAGGCGGTATCCCCGCCGAGCACCGAGAACGCAAACGGGAAGTTGCTGGCCGAGAACATGGCGACGGGACCGACGGGGATCCGCACGCGCGTCAGTTGCGGGCGACCCGCGGGCGGCGCGCCGGCCACGGCCGCGTCGTCCGTCAGCGCGAAAGCGGCGCCTGCCAGCACGCGGTCGGCAAACCCGCGCAGCTGAAACGCCGTGCGGTCGATTTCGCCATTCAGACGGCCGTGTGCCAGCGACGTTTCTGTGCTGCCGACGGCGACTAGCGCCTCACGGTTGGCTTCGAGCGCATCGGCCAGCCCGCGCAACAACTGCGCGCGGCGCTCGGCCGAGGCTTGCGCCCAATCGTCGGCTACGGCGGCCGCGGCCAAGACGGCTTGATCGATCTGGTCAGGCGTCGAATCGGTGATCTGCATGACTACTCCGGCAAATGTTGAGTGAATGAGCGAATCGAAGGGACTTTGGGCCGGTCCGTATAATGGATGCCGGTCTGCAAGACAGGCCGACCGAGGCAATACACGTGACAATAGCGGCCCCGAACGCGATGGTTCGACGCCGCGACAGGTCCATCGAACGTTCGGTGGAAGCGCGTTGCAGGCTCGCCCGGTGAACGACGAGGCCCGAGCACAGCAAAAAGCGAGGGGTTTTGCACAGTGCCTGAACAGTACTGGTTGCGCGCCCGTCCGGGAATCGAAAAAAAGTTATCGCCCTATAACCGCTCAAGACTTCAGATGTCGGATCAATCGTCGGACCAGATGCTGCCCCCCGCACCGAGCGCCGCGCTCGCTTCCGTGCGGATGAAGCAATTGATGCTGCTGCTCGCGCTCGGCAACCACGGGTCGATCCGCAAGGCCGCCGAGGAAATGGCCGTCAGTCAGCCCGCCGCCAGCAAATCGCTGCTCGAAATGGAATCGGCGCTCGGCATGCCGCTCTTCGAGCG
>CBJMQH010000558.1:0-3535 GCA_966431825.1 uncultured Trinickia sp. | reverse complement strand
ACGCTTCGCGCAACGCGCTCATCGTATGCCACGCTGTCGGGGCGGCCGCATGCCGATTCCATCATCGGCCGCCCCGCGAGTCTCGATTCGGATTTCTTCTTTCGGCTGCTCATGACCCCGGAGCGGTTGAGCGCGTATGAGCGCGCGCAAAGCGCGGAACTGCGCTCGCTCGTTGCGGGGTTCGCGACCGGATACAACCGCTACGTGGGCGAAATCCATGCGGGCCGATGGCCGGCGCGTCACCAGGCTTGCCGCGGCGAGGCGTGGGTGCAAAGCATCGACAGCGACGACGTGTATCGCCGGATGATCGAAATTTCGCTCGCAGGCGGCGCTGCGCGTTTCGTCGGTGCGCTTGCGCATGCCGCGCCCGCGGCGGCCGCGGGTTCCGGCTCACAAGTGCCGGCGCCCGATGAGACCGATGAGCCGGAAGCGGCGCTAACGGTCGGCGGCGCCCAGGACATCGGCAGCAATGCAATCGCGCTGGCGCCGCGCTTGACCGACAACGGCCACGCGCTGCTGTTTGGCAATCCCCATTGGTTCTGGGCGGGCCCGGACCGGTTCTATCAAGCCCAGATGACGATCCCGGGGGCGCTCGATGTCGCGGGTGCCATGTTTCTTGGCGTGCCGGTCGTCGTCATCGGCTTCAACCAGCATGTCGCATGGACGCATACGGTATCGAACGCCCGACGTTTCGGCCTGTTCCGCCTCGATCTCGTTCAAGGAGATGCGACCGCATACTGGTTCGACGGCAGGCGGGAACCCATGACGCGGCGTACGGTTTCTGTCGACGTGCTGAGTTCGGACGGCGTGAAGCAGACGGTATCTCGGACCTACTACGGCTCGCGCTTCGGTTGGCTCGTCGATCTTTCGGCAAAGTCGGCAAAGCTGAAGTGGGACGCGCGCCACGCATTTGCGCTCGACGACATCAATCTGACGAACCTGCAAACCTTCGACAACTATCTGGACTGGGCGCGTTCGCGTTCCTTGGCCGCGTTCGTCGCGGTACAGCGGCGGTACGCGGCCGTGCCCTGGGCGAATACGCTGGCGATCGGCAACCACGACGCACGCGTGTGGTTTGCCGATGTCGGCCCCGTTCCAGGTGTGTCCGACGCGTTGCTCGCGCAATGCGGCGTGGCTGTCGACGACCCGCGGTGGCAGGTCGCCGCCGCTCGCGTGCCGGTCCTCGACGGATCGCGCAGCGCTTGCCTGTGGCGGACCGCGGCGGATTCGCGCAACGCGGGCGCGCTCGGGCTCTCGCAGTTGCCGCAGCTGCTGACGCGAAACTACGCCGCGAACATGAACGGCAGCTACTGGCTCACGGATCCCGCGCACCCGCTCACGGGGCTGCCGGCCATCGTCGGCGTGGCCGGGGACGAACAATCTCTGCGCACCCGCCTCGGCCACTCGATCGTCAGCGAGCGGCGCCGTGGCGCCGATGGGTACAGCGGCCGCGTGTTCACCATGTCGATCCTGAAGCAGCGCGTGCTCGACAGCACGTCGATGGCGGCCGTGCTGTACAAGCGGCAACTGATCGAAGGGCTGTGCCGGCGCAAGACCGTGGCGATGACGCGCGATCCGGCCGACGGCAAGACCTTGACTGAACCACGCGAGGTCGATATCGGCGAGGCCTGCGCCGTCCTCGCTCGGTGGGGCAACGATGCCAATGCGCAGGCTCGCGGAGCCGATCTGTGGGATGCATTTTGGGCGCGAGCCCGCCGGATCGATCCCCGCGTGCTGTACAAGATCCCGTTCGACCGCGCCGCGGCGCTCGCGACGCCGGCCGTGCTCAATACCGACAGCCCCGAGGTGGCGCAAGCGTTGGCGATCACCGTTGCACAAGCGCGCGCGCGCGGCGTGTTGCTCGATGCGCCGCGGGGAGACAACCTGTATCTGCGTGACGCGGCGGCGCATCGCCCGCTGTACGGCGGTTGCGGGGCGCTCGGCTACTTTACCGTGGCGTGCCCGTGGCGCGACGGGGTTCGGGCGGGGCCCATGGACGGGAATGCGCACGGAAACAGCTATCTGCAAATCGTCGGCTTCGACGAAAACGGCGTACGCGCCTCCACGATGCTGAGCACGTCGGAATCGGACGATCCCGCTTCGCCTCACTATCGCGACGCGAGCCGGCTATACGCCGGCAAACACTGGGTGGATGTCGCGTTCGACGCTGCCGACATCATTCGCCGCGCGGGCGACGACAGCGTCGTGCTCGGACTCTGATGCGGCATCGACACGCGAATCGGACGGGGCGGCTCAACTGCAACCATAGATGAAGAAACGATACCTTGCATGCTTTGTCGCGGTCGCCGCATCGACGGCCGCGTTCTTGATGGCTCGAAGCTCGGCGCCGGCCAGAGTCGATCCGCAGCCGACGCTTGTGGACGCCGTGCCGGCAGTCGTCAAGGACGTGCCCGTCTACGTGTCGGCGTTGGGGACCGTCGTTGCGCGGCAGACAGTGACCATTCGGACCCAGGTGGATGGCCGAATCGATGCGGTCAGGTTCAAGGAAGGGCAGCATGTGCGCGTCGGCGATATCTTGGTCGAAATCGACGCACGTTCTCTGCGCGCGAAGTTGAAGCAGTCAACGGGACAGCTCAAACGCGATGAAGCGGTGCTCGTCAGCGCCAAGCGCGAACTCGCGCGTTACAAGGAAGCGTTCGGCACCGGGACGGTGACTCAGCAAACGGTCGACAACCAGGCAGCGGCCGTCGACCAGGCGAAGGGCGCTGTCCTGGCCGATCAAGGCGCGATCGACGAAGCCGGGGTCGAACTCGGATACTGCACGATTCGCTCTCCGATCGACGGGATAGTCGGACTGCGGCAGGTGGATGCGGGCAATTTCGTCAGAGCGAGCGACGCGAACGGTATCGTGACGATCGTCGCGCACACGCCTATCACCGTCGTGTTCGCGGTGCAGCAGTCGGACATCGGGCGCGTCGTCAAAGCGCAGCAGCGCGATAAAAACGGCGTTTCGGTCGCGGCGCTGGATGAGGACAATCGCACGGTTCTGGCCCGCGGATCGCTCGACGCAATCGATAACGTCGTCGATCCGTCGACCGGGACGATCAAGCTGAAAGCGGTTTTCGACAACGCCAAGGGCACCCTGTTTCCCGGGCAGTTCGTCAATGCGCGTATGCGCATCGGCACACTCAAGCGAGCCGCGGTTGTCCCGTCGCACGCCGTGCTGCACGGCGCGAAAGGCGACTACGTGTTTATCGTGCAGCCCGACCGGACCGTGAAGCGGGTGGCCGTCAAGAGCGGCCCGGAAAACCATGGCGAAACCCCGTTGCTCGGCGGCGACGTCAAGGCGGGCGATGCGGTGGTGACGGACGGTGCGGCGCGCTTGTCGGACCACACCTCGGTCGTGGCGCACGTCGTCGCGCCGGCCCCGGCGCGGTCGGAAACGCCGGCGGGCGTTGCATCCGGCGCTGCATCCGGCGCAGCGGCACGGACTACGCCCGACGCGGCAGCGCACGCGTCCTCCGCCCCGCAGGCGAGCGGCGGCAAGGGGGCCGGCGACAAACCGGACGGCGAC
>CBJMQH010000557.1:0-3542 GCA_966431825.1 uncultured Trinickia sp. | reverse complement strand
GGCTTAGGTCCCCAATCGGCCCCGCTTGCGCGCGGCATGCGGAGCCGGTGCCGGTGCGAAGCGACCGGTCGACTCGTGGGCGCACACCGTCTCGCGCGCGTCGCACAGCATTCCATCGTTTGATTCTCGACCGACCACCATGACAGCCACACTGATCGACGGCCTCGCCCTCTCCAAGACACTTCGCGCCGACGTCGCGCAACGCGCCGCCGCGCTGACCGCGCGCGGTCGCCAGCCGGGGCTCGCCGTCGTGCTCGTCGGCGAGAACCCTGCGAGCCAGGTCTACGTCCGCAACAAGATCAAAGCCTGCGAAGACAACGGCATCCACTCGTCGTACGACCGCTACCCGGCCGATCTGACCGAAGCGGCGCTGCTCGCCCGTATCGACGAGCTGAACCGCGACCCGCGCATTCACGGCATCCTCGTTCAGTTGCCGCTGCCGCCGCACATCGACAGCCACAAGGTCATCGAAGCCATTGCACCGGAAAAGGACGTCGACGGCTTTCACGTCGCCAATGCCGGCGCGCTGATGACGGGCAAGCCGCTCTTTCGCCCGTGCACGCCCTACGGCGTCATGAAGATGTTCGACGCATACGGCATCGATCTGCGCGGCGCCAATGCCGTCGTCATCGGCCGTTCGAACATCGTCGGCAAACCGATGGCGCTCCTGCTGCTCGAAGCGGGCGCCACCGTCACGATCTGCCACAGCAAGACGCGCGACCTCGCTGCGCACACGCGCACCGCCGATGTGATCGTGGCGGCAACGGGCCGCCGCAACCTCGTCACGGCCGAGATGGTGAAGCCCGGCGCCACCGTGATCGACGTGGGTATGAATCGCGACGATGCCGGCAAGCTGTGCGGCGATGTGGACTTCGCGGGCGTCTGTGCCGTCGCGGGTCATATCACGCCGGTGCCCGGCGGCGTCGGCCCGATGACGATCACGATGCTGCTCGTCAACACGATCGAAGCGGCTGAGCGCGCCGCAGCGCTCGGCTGACGGATCGGCTGAAAGCTCGACCGACAAACAAGCCCGTCTTACGGGCGGGCACGCTTCGCGCGGGGAAGGACGGCTGGCCGGAAAGGCAAAAGCCAAGCGAAGGCGGTTGGAAAACGGGGGCATCGGCCCAATAATGTCGAAATCGGGCGCGCTTGCGCCCATTTTCGAACATCCGACCGACAGGAAGCCTCATGGCCACGAACACGCCCGAATCGTCTTCCCCTTCCGGCACACGCGCCGGCGCGGACAACCCGCTGCTCGACTTCTCGGGCCTGCCGCGCTTCCCCGAGATCCAACCCGCGCACATCACGCCGGCGCTCGACGTCCTGCTCGCACAGGCCGAAGCCGCCGTCGCCCACGCCACCGATCCGGCCACGCCGGCCACGTGGGCCGACGTCGTGGAAGCGACCGAAAGTGCGACTGAATCGCTGTCGCGCGCATGGAGCATCGTCGGGCACCTGAACGCGGTCGCCGATACGCCCGAGCTGCGCGCCGCCTACGGTGAAAACTTGCCGCGCGTGACCGAGTTCTGGTCGAGCGTCGGTCAAAACCTCGCCCTCTTCGAAAAATACAAGGCAATCGCGGCAAGCCCCGCGTTTGCGTCGCTCTCGACCGAGCGCAAGAAGATTCTCGAGAATGCGCTGCGCGATTTCCGGCTGTCGGGCGCCGAGCTGCCCGAAGACGAGAAGCCGCGCTTCACCGAGATTCAGGAACAGCAAGCCGCACTCGCGAAGGCCTTCTCCGATCACGTGCTCGACGCGACGAACGCCTACGCGTATATCGCGAAAACGGAAGAAGAACTCGCCGGCCTGCCCGAAGACGTCGTCACGGCCGCGCGCGAGGCCGCCGAGGCGGCCGGGCTCGAAGGGTGGAAATTCACCCTGCATTTCCCGTCCTACTTCCCGGTTATGCAATATGCGCAGCACCGCCCGATGCGCGAGACGATGTATCGGGCCTATGTGACGCGCGCTTCCGAGCTCGGCGGCGCATATGGCGGCGGCAAGCCGGAATGGGACAATTCGGACAACATGACGGCGCTGCTCAAACTGCGCCGGGAAGAAGCGCAAATGCTCGGCTACCGCAACTTCGCCGAAGTCTCGCTCGTCCCGAAGATGGCCGACACGCCCGACGAGGTCATCGCCTTCCTCGAAGATCTGGCTACGCGGGCTCGCCCGTATGCGGAAAAAGACTGGGATGAGCTGCGCGCGTTCGCCGCGAGCGAGCTCGGTCTTACGCAGCTCGAACCCTGGGATGTCGCGTTCGCAAGCGAGCGGCTGCGCGAAAAGCGCTACGCGTTCTCGGAAAACGAGGTCAAGCAATACTTCCCCGAAGGCAAGGTGCTCGACGGCCTGTTCAAAGTGGCGCAAACGCTGTTCGGCGTCACGTTCCGCGCCGATGACGCGCCCGTTTGGCACCCCGATGTGCGCTTTTTCCGTGTGGAAGATCGCGACGGTGCGCTGCTCGCGCAGTTCTACGTCGACCTCTACGTGCGCGAAGGCAAGCGCGGCGGCGCATGGATGGACGACGCGCGCGCACGCCACAAGCGCCGCGACGGCGGCGTACAGACGCCTGTCGTCTACCTGACCTGCAATTTCTCGGCACCGGTCGGCGGCAAGCCTGCCTGCTTCACGCACGACGAGGTCATCACGCTGTTCCACGAGTTCGGTCACGGTCTGCACCATATGCTCACGCGCGTCGACGAGCTCGGCGTATCGGGCATCAATGGCGTGGAGTGGGATGCCGTCGAACTGCCCTCGCAGTTCATGGAGAACTTCTGCTGGGAATGGGACGTACTGACCGACATGACGTCGCACGTCGACACGCGCGCCCCGCTGCCGCGCGAACTGTTCGACAAGATGCTGGCCGCCAAGAACTTCCAAAGCGGACTCGGCATGCTGCGCCAGATCGTCTTCTCGATCTACGACATGCGGCTCCATACCGACTTCGACCCGGCAGGCACAGTGAGCGCCAATGCACTGGCCCGCGAGGTCAACGAGCGCTATCACCTGATCCCTCAGGCTTCGTTCTCCCGCTGGCCGAACACGTTCAGCCATGTCTTCGCAGGCGGTTATGCGGCCGGCTATTACAGCTACAAGTGGGCCGAAGTCCTGTCGGCCGATGCTTATTCGGCCTTCGAAGACGCCGCGCAAGCGGGTCACGGCAGCGTGCTCGACGGACAGACCGGGGCCCGCTACCGCAACGAGATCCTCGCGGTCGGCGGCAGCCGCCCCGCCATGGACTCGTTCAAGGCATTTCGCGGCCGCACCCCGACGATCGACGCGCTGCTGCGCCACAACGGCATGAGCGGGACGGCCGCTGCTCACTGACGCGCCGGGGGCTTGCGGCGCAGCGCGTGCCGGCGGCCCTTAGCGGTGCAGTTTGAAATCGACCGCGGCCGGCCGGCCATCGAGCGAAAGCGCAGCCCGGGCCGCGGGCGTACTGGCTACCACGCGGCCCCGACGCACCACGGCAAGCCGCGGCGCGCGCAGCCGGATCGCCTCGATCGGGTCGCGCGCGTCGAAAATCACGCAATCGGCATGACACC
>CBJMQH010000556.1:0-3545 GCA_966431825.1 uncultured Trinickia sp. | reverse complement strand
CGCAGGGGCCTGTGATCAGCACGCCCGGGAGGCGGGGCCGGCCGACCGTCGTCCGACAGCCCACGCTGCCCGCGCTGGAGCCGGAGCCCGAGCCGGTGAAGTGGTGGCTGACGCCACCCAGGCCGGCCAGCCGCCGCCGCTGAACCGGCACTCGGGGAGGGCACGCAGTCGCTACCCGCCGGCCGAGCTGCCGCGTTGGTATCGGGGCCGATTGCTTCGACCTGATGGCGTGATATCGTCGCACTCGTTGCGCGTGCAAGCAGCGACGCGCCGATTCAACGCCCGAAAGCCGATGTATGAAAAAGCCCGTCCGCGGCACGTCCACTGACAGCCATCTGAAAGCACTTGAAGCCGAAAATGCGGCCCTGCGCGCACAACTGCACGCCCTGGAGCGGCGCGTCGCCGAACGCGATGCGCTGCTCGCATTGAAGAGCCAGGCGCTTGCCGAGGTGCGCGAAGCGGTTTACCTCATCGACGACGCGGCGCGCTTCGTCTATGTCAACGACGAGGCAAGCCGAGCGCTCGGCTACAGCGCTTGCGAGCTGTTGCAGATGACGGTGATGGACATCGATCCCGGGTTTCCTTTCGAACGATGGCGCGCCACCCGGGATCGTCTAAAGCAGGAAGGCAAGTGGTGCGGCGAGACGTGGCATCGCCGCAAGGACGGTACTCGGTTTCCGGTGGAAGTCAGGGCCAGCCATTTCATTTACGAGGGGCGTCAATACAGCCTCACTTTCGCTCGCGATATCGCGGCGCAACAGGAGGCGCAGCGGCGACTCGAGGCGCAACACGAGGCGGAAGAACAGTTCGTCCGGCTGGCCGAAAGCAGTCCTGACATCATTTGCCGCTACGACGCGCAATGCCGTTTGCGTTATGCCAATTCCGGCTTATCGGCGATCCTGCAAAGGCCGCTTGCCGACTTGCTCGGTAAAACACCGAACGAGCACCAGCCTGATATGCGCTTCGGACAGTACCAGGCGGAGGTCGAGGCGGCCATCCGTACCGGCGCTGCGCGCGAGATCGAGCTCACGCTGCCCGACAGGGGCGACGGTGAGCACTATCACCATATCCGCGTCATTCCGGAGCGCGGGCCTGACGGCACGACGATCGGCGCACTCGCGCTCGGGCGCGACATTACCGAGCGCAAACGTGCCGAAGAGCGGC
This sequence comes from uncultured Trinickia sp., assembly GCA_966431825.1. Lineage (GTDB taxonomy): Bacteria > Pseudomonadota > Gammaproteobacteria > Burkholderiales > Burkholderiaceae > Trinickia. The sequence goes on along the minus strand of CBJMQH010000556.1, from coordinate 2,381 downwards.
TTCATGCCAGCGAACAGGCGTTTCGGGCCGTGGTCGAGCACTCGCCCGACTACATCGCCCGCTACGACTTGAACCTGCGCCGCATCTATGTGAATCCGGCCCTGCTCGCGCTGATGGGCAGTACGTCGGATGCCGTGGTGGGCACGACGCCGGGCGAGAACTCCGCCTTCCTCGATCCGCAGCGGTACATGGCGGCGCTGCGCCGCGCAATCGAGACCCGAGGCGAAATCAGTGAAGAAGTGCGCCTGCGCGATTGGAAGGGGTATATCCGTTGGGGGAACATCCGGATCGTGCCGGAGTTCGCCCCGAACGGCGAGGTGGCGAGCGTGCTCGCGATCAACCGCGACATCGACGAGCTCAAACGCAGCGAAGACGCGTTTCGCGCCCTGTCGGAAAACGCACCGGACCCGATCATCCGTTACGACCGCCAGTGCCGGCGGATCTACGTGAATCCGGAGTTCGAGCGCGTGAGCGGCTCGAAGGCTGCCGAACTGCTGGGGCGCTCGGCGGGGCAAGTGCCCGGTGCACCGAGCGATGTGGTCCGACGCTTTCGCAGGAAGCTGAAATCGATCATGGCAACCGGCGTGGCCAAGAAATTCGAGCTGACGTGGGACCGGTTCGGCCAGACCGTATGCTGGTACGTGCACGCCGTCCCCGAATTCAACGCCGACGGCGAAGTGCAGAGCATCCTGACGATCTGGCGCGATATCACGGAGCGCAAGGCGGTGGAGCAGCGGTTGCGCGAATCCTATGAAATGTTGCGCGAGTTGACATCGCGCCGCGAGACGGCGCGCGAGGAAGAGCGCAGGCGCATCGCGCGCGAGCTGCACGACGAGCTCGGCCAGCAGCTCACGGCGCTGCGCATGGGCGCGTCGGCGCTCAGGCTCAGGTTCGGTCAGGACAACCCCGCGCTCACCGAGCATGTTCGCAAGCTGTTGGAGCTTGTCGATCAGACGATGCGCGTGATGCGCGATGCGGTGTCCTCGCTGCGCCCGGCTGCGCTCGATGCGGGGATCGGCGCGGCGCTCGAATGGCTGGCGGACGAGTTCACGCGTAACGTCGGCGTGGCATGCACGGCGCGTGTGACGGACGATGCGCCGGCACTGGCCGAGCAGCATGCCGTCGCGCTATTCCGGATCGTCCAGGAGGCGCTGACGAATGTGGCGCGCCATGCGCTTGCCCATCACGTGAGGATCACGCTGGAGCGCGGCTTGCATGAGTGTCTGCTCGAAGTGCGCGACGACGGTTGCGGTTTCGACCCCGTCGCAACGAAGCACCGCTCGTTCGGTCTTGCGGGGATGAAGGAGCGCGTGCTGATGCTGGGCGGCCGAATCGATATCGTGAGCGAGCCGGGCAAGGGCACGTCGATCAAGGTCGGCGTGCCGATCGCTCCGCTCGGTGAAGTGGCTAGGTCAGGAGCGTTGAGCGAATAGGCAGTCGATCTCGCCGCACGAATTCTTTCGGTTTGGCAAAATGATGCTTTCAAATAAATAACCGTTGGAATTCGCGAAATGACGAGCAGCCTGTTGTTGTCGGTTTTGGCGGTGTGCCTCGTCCTGCTTAACGGGTTTTTTGTGGCGGCGGAATTCGGCCTGGTCAAGCTGCGTCAAACGCGCGTGGCGGCGATCGCCAAGGCGCGCGGCTTGCGCGGCCGCATCCTGCTCGAAGTGCACGGCAAACTCGACGCCTATCTGTCGGCCTGCCAGCTCGGTATTACGCTGGCCTCGCTCGGCCTCGGTTGGGTCGGCGAGCCGGCGATCGGTGCGTTGCTGTCGCCTGCGCTTGCCGTCGTCGGCATCACGAGCGAGGCCACCGTTCAAGTCGTCGCCTTCGCCGCGGCGTTCTTTGTCGTGTCGTACCTGCACATCGTGGTCGGCGAGCTTGCGCCAAAGTCGATCGCGATCCGTCTGACAGAAACGGTGGGCCTCTGGACCGCGGTGCCGCTCTACGCCTTTTACTGGCTGATGTATCCGGCCATCTGGCTGCTGAACCAGGGGGATGAACAAGGTAAAGCGCAATTTCCTATCATAATCCCTTAAGTTATGAAAATCCTTTCGCTTATTCGTGAATCGACATAAACGAGCTACCGCTTGATTTCGCGTGCGGCGAACGCCTGATCGAACTGCCGGGCTCGCTGCACTTCGTCGCTGTGCAGATAGGTTGACGTCGTCGAGATTGACGAATGGCGCAGATTGTCGCGCACCATGATCAACTCGGCGCCTCGGGCCAGCGCATGTGACGCGTGCGTGTGGCGCATCCAGTGCGGGCTTGCGCGGCGCAGCTTCTCGGCTGTCGCGGGCCGCTCGTCCTGGATCGCATCTGCGACCAGCACGAAGAACCGCCTCAGCACGCGCCAAAGCCTTGTGCTTTCGATGTGCGCG
>CBJMQH010000555.1:0-3554 GCA_966431825.1 uncultured Trinickia sp. | reverse complement strand
ATCGGCCGGGACGACGACGCCGAGCGGGACCTGGCGATAGTTCGATGCGTCGGACGCGTAGAGCGCTTTGGAGCCGGCATCGAACCGGACTTCGCCGCGTACGGCCTGCGTGAGGGCGCCCTCGAGCTCGGCGAGCTTTGCATCGCTCGCCGAAAACGGAACTGCGGCAGAGGTGGCAGCGTTCACGTCAGTTCGTTGCGTTGGCCGTCATCTTGAAGATGCCCTGTGCGTTGCCGGCATCGAAACGCAGATCGGTGACCCAGCTGCGCGAAGTCTGATCGAACGTGCGCTTGCGCGTGATGAATTCGTAGAAGGAGCCCGGTACCAGACGTACAACGGTTTTTTCGTTCGCATCGCGGAACGCGCGCTCCACCACGTCGGCCCGATAGGCCGTCTGGAACACGCGCCCCGAACGCGAGCGTTCGACCTCGGGCTTCATCGGCCGCCCCTTCGCCTTTTCATCGTCGGACAGCTTGAACACGTCTTCCACGCGATCGGTTGCATGGTTGAATGCATTGCCCTCCGTCGCGATCCAGGCCATCTCGGCCGATTCGCGCAGCAGCGTTTCGTAGTCGGCAAGTTGCGGCACGTCGTGCTGCCGATCGAATGCCGCGACGATGACAGGCAGCAACGCATGGGCCGTTTCGAGCGGCAGCGAGCCTTCGCGCTCGAGTTCCCAAAGCTGCGCCACGGCCGCCGGCGTCAATGGATCCCGCGAGCTGCCGACGACGCGCGTCACCGCGGCCTGGAAAGCCTCCGAGAAACGCTCGGGATGCAATTCGCTCACGAAAAATTGCGCGATTTCGTCGGGTGCATCCTCATGGGCATAGGCGCGGCCCGTCATCCCGAGCTTGTCGAGCGGATAACGGCCGTTCAAGCGGAAGCCGAGCGGGCGCAGGATGCGTGCGAATGCCGCCTCGCCCGGGGGCAGCGCACCGTTGTGCGCCCATCGGACCGTGCGCAGCGCGCCATGATCGAAGTACACGGACCCGCCGTTCGCCACGACTTCGTCCGTGTAAGTGCGCCCGTTCGGCGAGCGTGCAAGCAAGCCCTCGAACAACGCCATGTTCATGGCCTGCGCGAGTTCGGCGCGCGTGACGATGTCGTCTTCGCCGTCGTCGAACAGCGACGGCATGGTCAACGTCGCAAACAGTCGATCGGTCTTGGCTGCACCCAACAGGCGCGCGAGCAAACGCTCGATATTCGAATTACGCATCTGGTCTCTCTGAGGTCGGCGCCCGCGCTCGCGCGGTCGCGAATTCGGTCTCCAGGTCTCTCGCGCAGGCCTGTCTTGCAACGCGCTGATGTCGATACGCGCGGCGCACGGCGAACGCTGACCCGTCCGGCACGAGTCGCATTATTCGGATTGCGTAGGAAAGCGTAAAGCGATATAAAAGCACGACTTGATGAGTTTTCCGAATTAACTCCACGATGCGCCGGTTCAAGATCCCGAACATGGGTGCGCTGCTCGCATTCGAAGCCGCCGCCCGCCACGAAAGCTTTACGCACGCTGCGAAAGAGCTGTTCCTCACCGAAAGCGCCATCTCGCGACAGATCGCTACGCTCGAAGGCCAGCTCGGCGTGCGGCTGTTCGTGCGGGCGAAGCAGCGCGTCGTGCTGACGCGTGCGGGGCGCCTCTACGGCACGCAGGTGCGCCGTGCGCTCGAGCACCTCGATCGCGACACGTTGTCGATCATCGCGCACGGCAGCGGCGGCGGCTACCTCGAACTGGCGGTACTGCCCACGTTCGCTTCACAATGGCTGATTCCGCGGATGGGCGACTTCAATGCACGTTTTCCCGATCTGCGCGTCAACATGGGCGTGCGCACCGATACTTTTTCGTTTGCCGAATCGCATTTCGAGGCCGCGATCCACTACGGCAAGCCGACATGGCAAGGCACTGCGGCCGATTATCTGTTCGGCGAGGAAGTCGTGCCCGTTTGTTCGCCCGATCTTTTGCGCCGCCCGGTCAAGAAGCCGCACGAACTGCTCGCCTATCCGCTGCTGCACTCCACCACGCGGCCCGACGCCTGGCCGCGCTGGTTCGCGGAACTCGGCGTCGACGATCCGTCGACGATGCAGGGCGTGCGCTACGAGCTTCATACGATGCTGATCAGCGGCGCCGCCGCCGGGCTCGGTATCGCACTCGTGCCGAAATTCTTCGTCGACGGCCACCTCGACGCGCTCGGCCTCATCGTGCCCTACGAGGCGGCGAGCGTCGCCGATGCGGCCTATTACCTCGTCTATCCGACCGAACTCAGTCACAGCAAACCGCTCGAATCGTTTCGCAGCTGGCTGCTCGATCAGGCGCTCGCCTACGCGGCACCGCGGCCGTAGTCCGCCGCGGCGGGCCCGCCTGCCGTCGCCCCCCTGCAGCGGTACGATCCGACACAAGTTTCCTATCGGAAATATTTCGGTTAGTATCGAGCGAACACGCATCGCACTCCGTATTCTGCAGATCGACATGGAAGACATCATCGTCGTCGGGGCCGGCATCATCGGCGCGAGCGCCGCCTATCGTCTGACGCAAGCGGGCTTGCGCCCGCTCGTCATCGATGCCGCGGCGCCCGCCCACGGTTGCTCGTTCGGTAACGCAGGCCTCATCGCCGTCGATCACGTGGCGCCGCTCGCGAGCCCCGAGACGATGCGCGGTGTCGCGCGCATGCTGCTCGACCCGTCGGGGCCGCTGCGGCTGCACGCGCGTGCGCTGCTCTCGATGGCACCCTGGATGCTGCGCTTCGCCCTTGCCGCGCGCCCCAACACCTTTGCGCGGAACACGGCCGCGCTCGCAAGCCTCGTTACCCACGCAGGCGATGCGTGGCAGCGGCTCGTGGATGCCCGCATCGTCGCCGATCTCTATCGCGACATCGGTGCGCTCTATGTCTACGAAAAGCCCGTCGAGGCATCGGCTCAGCGCAAACAATGCGCGCTCTACGAGAAATACGGCGTCCAATACCAGGACCTCACACCGTCGCAAGTGCGAGAACGGTACCTGCCTGCATTGACGCCCAATGTGAGCCATGCACGCTACTTCCCGGCTATGGCGTCGGTGGCGGACCCGCTGCGCGTCGCAGAGCGCATTTTCGATGCGGCGCGCGCCGCGGGCGCCGTGTTCATGCAAGCCGAAGTCACCGCGCTGCACGCGATGGCAGACGGGAGCATCCGTGTGCAGATGGGCGCAGACGAACGCCGGGCGCGCAAAGTCGTGTTATGCGCCGGCGCACGGACCGCTTCGCTCGCGCGCATGCTCGGCCGCAAGATTCCGCTCACTGCAGAGCGCGGCTACCACGTGGCGCTCGCCGCGCCGCGGCCCGACACGTTGCACGTGCCGGTCAGCTTCGTCGAGCGTGGCTTTACGTGCAATCCCCTCGCTGCGGGTATCCGCCTGGCCGGTACGGTCGAGCTCGGTGCGCGCGGGGGGCCGGACTTCAGTCGCGCCGATATCCTCGCCACGCACTTCGCCCGGTTGTTCCCCGGGGCTCAAGCGCCGCAGGTGGAAAGCCGCTGGTACGGCGACCGCCCTACGCTGCCCGACTATCTTCCGATGATCGGGG
>CBJMQH010000554.1:0-3573 GCA_966431825.1 uncultured Trinickia sp. | reverse complement strand
TGCTCGATCAGCGCCGCGGGCCGCGGGGCCGGGTAGCGGTTCAGCGCAACCCCGGCCAGGCGCTCGCCGAGCGCGCTGGCGAGCGGCGCGGGCAACGTGTACGGGTTCTCCATCGCGTCGAGCTTGACGAGCCCGGCTGCGTCGGCAACCGGGTAGCTCGTCATCGAAAGCACGTCTGGTCGGATGATGTCTTGCGGTGTCGTCATGATCGGAAGCAGGCCGTCAGCCCGTCTGTTTCATCCGGTATTCGGCGCTCTTGGCGTGCGCGGGCAGCCCTTCGCCGTAAGCGAGTTCGGCCGCGATCTCGCCGAGCGTCTGCGCGCCCTCCGCGCTGACCTCGATCACGCTCGAGCGCTTGAAGAAATCATAGACGCCGAGCGGCGACGAGAAGCGCGCCGTGCGCGAAGTCGGCAGCACGTGGTTCGGCCCGGCGCAGTAGTCGCCCAGGCTCTCGCTCGTGAAGCGGCCGATGAAAATCGCGCCGGCATGGCGGATTTCGTTCGCCCACTGCTGCGCATCGAGCGCCGAAATTTCGAGGTGCTCGGGTGCGATCTGGTTCGCGATCGCGCAGGCTTCGGCCATGTCGCGCACCTTCACGAGCGCCCCACGACCTTCGAGCGAGCGCGCAATCACGTCGCGCCGCGGCATCGTCGGCAGCAGATCGTTGATCGCATCTTCCACGCGCGCGATGAACGTCTCGTCGGGGCAGAGCAGAATCGATTGCGCCAACTCGTCGTGTTCGGCCTGCGAGAACAGATCCATGGCGACCCAGCGCGGATCGGTGGTGCCGTCGCAGAGCACGAGAATCTCGGACGGCCCGGCGATCATGTCGATGCCGACCGTGCCGAACACGCGCCGTTTCGCCGATGCCACATAAGCATTGCCCGGACCGCAGATCTTGTCGACCGCAGGCACCGTCTCGGTGCCGTACGCGAGTGCAGCCACCGCCTGCGCCCCGCCGATCGTGAACACGCGATCCACACCGCCGAGCAGCGCCGCGGCCAGGACGAGCGGATTTTGCACGCCGTCGGGCGTCGGCACGACCATGACGATCTCGCGCACGCCGGCAACGCGCGCCGGAATCGCATTCATGAGCACCGACGACGGATACGCCGCCTTGCCGCCCGGCACATAGATGCCCGCGCGATCGAGCGGCGTCACCTTCTGACCAAGCACGGTGCCGTCAGCTTCCGTGTACTGCCAGCTATGACTGCCGCACTCGATCTTCTGCTTCTCGTGGTAGCCGCGCACCCGTGCCGCCGCCGCTTCGAGCGCCGCACGCTGCTTGGGCGCAAGCCCTTCCAACGCCGCTTCCAGGGCAGCAACGGGCAGCTCCAGTGCCGCCACGCTCGACGCGTTCAGGCGGTCGAAGCGATTCGTGTAGTCGAGCACGGCGGCGTCGCCGCGCGTCTTCACGTCGGCAAGAATCTGCGCGACGGCGCGTTCGATCGCTTCGTCCTCGCTCGCCTCGAAGGCGAGCACGGCGGCGAGCGTCGCGTTGAACGCGGCGTCGCTCGAATCGAGTTTGCGAATCTTCAAAGACATGTCGGTATCCGTTTCGGTCAATCGCTCGGGGCGGCCGTCAGGCACTCGGCTGCTCGCCGCGCGACGCGCGCTCGAACGCGTCGAGGAACGGCTTGAGCGCGGCGCGCTTCAATTTCAGCGCGGCCTGGTTCACGAAGAGGCGCGACGAGATCGACATGATCTCTTCGACTTCGACGAGGTCGTTCGCGCGCAACGTGCCGCCGGAACTGACGAGATCGACGATCGCGTCGGCCAGCCCCACGAGCGGCGCGAGCTCCATCGAGCCGTACAGTTTGATCAGATCCACGTGCACGCCCTTGGCCGCGAAGTGCTCGCGCGCCGTCTGGACGTACTTCGTCGCGACGCGCAGCCGCGCGCCCTGACGCACTGCATTCGCATAATCGAAGCCTGCCTTGACGGCGACCGACATACGGCAGCGGGCGATGTTCAGGTCGATCGGCTGATAGAGGCCGCCGCCGCCGTGTTCGAGCAGCACGTCCTTGCCGGCCACGCCGAAATCGGCGGCGCCATATTCGACGTAAGTCGGCACGTCGGTCGCGCGCACGATGATCACGCGCAGGTTCGGCGCGCTCGTCGGCAGGATCAGCTTGCGCGACGTTTCGGGATCCTCTGCGACCTGCACGCCGGCGGCCGCGAGCAGCGGCATCGTTTCCTCGAAGATCCGTCCCTTCGAAAGCGCGAGCGTGAGCGGCGCGTTCTGTTCTGTCGTCGTCATGCCGCACTCCCTCCCGCTGCACCGGCAATCCGGCGCACGTTGGCGCCGAGTGTGGTCAGTTTCTTTTCCATCCGGTCGTATCCGCGATCGAGGTGATAGATGCGGTCGACGAGCGTTTCGCCGTCGGCGGTCAGGCCCGCAATGACGAGGCTCGCCGAGGCGCGCAAGTCCGTCGCCATGACCGTTGCGCCCGAGAGCTTCGGCACGCCGGTCACGAGCGCGGTATTGCCGTCGATCGTGATATGCGCACCGAGCCGGTTCAGCTCCTGCACATGCATGAAGCGGTTCTCGAAGATCGTCTCGACGACTTGCGACGTGCCTTGCGCAATCGCGTTGAGCGCCATGAACTGCGCTTGCATGTCGGTCGGAAACGCCGGGTATTCGGAGGTACGGAACGACACGGCGCTCGGGCGGCGCTGCATCCGGACCCGAATCCAGTCGCTCCCCTCTTCGATCGTCACGCCGGCCTCGCGCAGCTTCGTGGTCACGGCTTCGAGCGTGATCGGCCGCACGTTGCGCAGCGTCACGTCGCCGCCGGCCGCGGCCACCGCGCACAGGAACGTGCCGGCTTCGATCCGGTCCGGGATCACGGCATGCGCCGCCCCATGCAGCTTCTCGACGCCCTGAATCACGAGACGGTCCGTGCCGATTCCGTCGATCCTGGCGCCCATCGCGACCAGCAGCTGGGCGAGGTCGCTGACCTCGGGCTCGCGCGCCGCATTCTCGAGGACCGTCTCGCCGTCGGCGAGGACGGCGGCCATCAAGAGGTTCTCGGTGCCCGTGACGGTGATCATGTCCGTCATGATGCGGGCGCCCTTCAAACGCGTCGCGCGCGCTTCGATATAGCCGTGCTCGATCGAGATCTCGGCCCCCATCGCCTGCAAGCCCTTGATGTGCTGGTCGACGGGACGCGCGCCGATCGCACAGCCGCCCGGCAGCGACACCTTCGCCACGCCGAAGCGCGCCACGAGCGGCCCGAGCACGAGAATCGATGCGCGCATCGTCTTCACGAGCTCGTACGGCGCCGTGGGATTATCGACATGCGCGGCGTTCAGCACGACGCCGCCGGCCGTCGGCTCGGCCCGCACGCCCATCTGGGCGAGCAGCTTCACCGTAGTGTTGACGTCCTTCAGATCCGGCACGTTCGACAGCTCGAGCGGGTCGGCCGTCACGAGGCTGGCGCAAAGAATGGGCAGCGCCGCGTTCTTCGCACCCGATACGTCGATTTCGCCGGTGAGCGGCCGGCCGCCTTCGATCACGATCTTGTCCATGCCTGTCATTCCCTCTCGGCCCTCCGTCGCCCCTCCGCCCTC
>CBJMQH010000553.1:0-3574 GCA_966431825.1 uncultured Trinickia sp. | reverse complement strand
CTTCGCGAAAGCGATGCCGACGCGCTCGACCAGGCATACAAGGACGATGCGACGACGGTCGATGCCGGGCAGAATCCGGCATACAAGACCGGTCAGACGTGTGCCAATTGCTCCCTTTACGCGGGCGATGCTGGCGCGGCATGGGGCGGGTGCCCACTCTTCGGCGACAAACTCGTCGCGGCGAAGGGATGGTGCAAGTCTTATACGAATTCGTAGAGACAAGGCGTGCGCCAACGCGCACGCCCTGCCCGCTTTTACCGCGCCGTCGGCATCGCGAACTCCGCCCCCTTGCCGACACTTTCGCTCCAACGCTGCATGATCGACTTCTGCTTCGTGTAGAAGCGCACCCCCTCTTCCCCATAGGCGTGCATGTCGCCGAACAGGCTGCGCTTCCAGCCGCCGAATCCGTGCCACGCCATCGGCACCGGGATCGGCACATTGATGCCGACCATCCCCACTTCGATCCGGCGACCGAACTCGCGCGCCACATTGCCGTCACGCGTAAAGCACGAGACGCCATTGCCGAACTCGTGCGCATTGATGAGATCGACCGCCTCGGTGAAATCGCTCACGCGCACGCAACTGAGCACGGGCCCGAAAATCTCTTCCTTATAGATCCGCATTTCAGGCGTGACATGATCGAACAGCGTACCGCCCGTGAAGAACCCGTCTTCGTGGCCCGGGACCTTGAGCCCGCGACCATCGACAACGAGCCTCGCCCCTTCGGCCACGCCCTGCGCAACATACCCCTCGACACGCTCGAGTGCAGCACGCGTCACAAGCGGCCCCATCTCCGCATCGCCCTCCATGCCGTTCTTCACAACGAGCGCACGCGCACGTTCGGCAAGCAACGGTACGATCTTGTCGGCTACATCGCCAACGAGCACCGCCACAGAGATCGCCATGCACCGCTCGCCCGCCGAACCGTATGCCGCGCCGATCAATGCGTCGACGGCCTTCTCGATGTCGGCATCCGGCATGACGACCATATGGTTCTTCGCACCGCCGAGTGCCTGCACCCGCTTGCCGTGCTTCGCGCCCGTCTCGTAGATGTAATTCGCGATCGGCGTCGAACCGACAAAGCTGACCGCCTTCACATCGGGATGCGTGAGCAACGCATCGACGACGACCTTGTCGCCCTGCACGACGTTGTACACACCATCGGGCAGCCCGGCCTCCTTCAGTAATTCGCCCATGAACAATGCGGCCGAAGGGTCGCGCTCGCTCGGCTTCAGCACGAACGTGTTGCCCGTAGCGATCGCCACCGGGAACATCCAGCACGGAACCATGCAAGGGAAGTTGAACGGCGTGATGCCGGCCACGACGCCAAGCGGCTGACGCACGGTCCAATTATCCATGCCCGTCGATACCTGCTCCGTGTAGTCGCCCTTCAGCAATTGCGGAATGCCGCAGGCAAATTCGATCACGTCGATGCCACGCTCGACCTCGCCTTGCGCATCGGAGAACACCTTGCCGTGCTCAGCCGTGATCATCGCGGCCAGCTCGTTGCGACGCTTGTTCATCAATTCGAGGAAGCGCAGCATGATACGGGCACGACGGATCGGCGGCGTGTTGCTCCAGGCCGGAAACGCTGCCTTCGCCGACGCCACGGCGGCGTCGACATCAGCCGTCTCGCCGAGAATCACGCGCCGCGCCTCGCCACCGGTGGCCGGGTTGAACACCGGCTGGCTGCGCGTTGCCGCACCGCGCACGCGCTCGCCACCGATGAAGTGCGTCACGTCGCTCGCGTCGTCAAAGGCTTTCATGTGTACTCCTCCATATCGAGAAAATGTACACGCAGTGTAAGAAGCGCCCGCGTCGCCGAAAAGAGGCTACCATTGAACTGATTGTTTTCTACAGCGAACAATGGAGCTATGGATAGCCAAAAAGTCGAAGGGCTTTGGACCCAATTGCACTGGTTGATCGTGCTGGCCGACCAGGGCACCTACACGGCCGCCGCAAACCGGCTCGGGGTCAGCAAGGCAGCGATGAGCCAACGTATCGCCGAGCTCGAACGCGCCGCCGGTGTCGCGCTCGTCCAGCGCACCACGCGAAGCGTGAGATTCACCGAGGCCGGGCAACGACTCGTCGACGCCACGCGCGTGCAATTCGATGCAATCGCGAGCAGCTTCGAGTCAGTGCGCGAAATGGCGGACGTCCCGCGCGGACTCATCCGCGTAACGGCCCCCGTTGCCCTGGCGCGTCAGCAGATCGTGCCGCGTTTGTCCGAGTTCCTGAATGCCCACCCGCAGATCCGCGTTCAGCTCGAGCTGACGAACCGGATCAGCTCGCTCGCAACAGAGGGCCTCGACCTCGCTATCCGCCATAGCGCGCAACCGCCGGAAACGCACGTCGCGTGGCAACTCTGCAATACGCAGTCGGTTCTCGTCGCGACACACGCTTATTTGCAGCGCCGCGGTACGCCGACCACACCGCACGACCTCACCGAACACGACTGCTTGTTCTACCCCCGCCGCACCGGGCCGGCAGTCTGGTCGTTCGTCAGAAAGCCGATACGCAAAGGGCGCAAAGAGATCGGGGCCGCGACGACGTCCGAGCCGGTGGCCGTCACGATCAACGGTCCGTTCTCGGCCAATAACAGCGAAGCGTTGCGCGATGCGGCGCTCGACGATCTCGGCATCGCGTTACTGCCCGACTTCAGCGCGCAGTCAGCCGTCCAAAGCGGCGAGCTCGTCGTGCTGCTGCCCGAATGGCGCCCGGTCGGCGCATTCGCGGAACAGATTTTTCTAGTGCGCCCCTATGCGCACCAAGTGTCGCGCGCCGTCGGTCTCTTCATCGCCTACCTGCGGTCCGCATTCGCCGACGGCTTCCCGCTCTGATGCGACGGCCCGCGGAGGGACCAGCCCAAATATTATCCGGGTATTATTGACAAGTATTTTACCCGGATATAAATTGCGAATGTTCCCATACGCCCCCCTCCAAGGCCATGACAGACATTCGCTCCTCCCAATACACCGCCTTCGACGGCTATCGGCTATTAATCTCGGGCGCGATCGATACCGTTGCGCTCGCCGTCAAGCATGCGCAGGTCGGCGGCACTGCCGGGCCCCTTTTAATCTTCGACGATTCGACCGGCCGAACGATCGACCTCGACTTGCGCGGCAGCGATGAAGCCATTCGTTTGCGGCTCGTCGGGTCGTCGCCGCAAGCCGCCGGGTCTACCGCATCCGGCGCCGATGCACCGACTGAGGACGAAGCCACCGATGGCGGCCCCGCCGAGCCGCGCGGCCGCGGCCGCCCGAAGCTCGGCGTCGTGCCGCGCGAGGTGACGCTATTGCCGCGGCATTGGGATTGGCTTGCGACGCAGCCGGGCGGCGCCTCGGTGACACTGCGCCGCCTGGTCGACGAGGCAAGGCGCAGTGGCGCGAGTGCGCAGCGGCAGCGCGCAGCGCGCGAGGCCGCCTACCGATTCATGTCGGCCATGGCGACCTGACTTTTCGCTGCAGCCACTGCGTCGACCAGATGGAGTGCATCAAGAAACTGGGAGCCACGCACGTTCACCTGCGGCCGACGCCCGGCGGCGAGGAGACGCGCAAGGCGATCACGCGCGATC
>CBJMQH010000552.1:0-3581 GCA_966431825.1 uncultured Trinickia sp. | reverse complement strand
TTGAGCACGGCATCACTCTCGGCGATCAACTGCATATCGCCGTCCTCGATCCCGTTCTGGACCATTTTGACGAAGTGGCCCGCGCCGTCGGGTCCGATATAGGCAACGCAGGGTTCGCCGTCGGGTGCCTTCGCGGCAATCTCGGTGAGGATCGGCGCCACGAGGTCATACGCCTCGCGTTGGCCGCCCGGCATGATCGCGGGGCCCCTCAGCGCGCCCTCCTCGCCCCCGGACACACCCGTGCCGATGAAGTGGAGGCCCGATTTGGCGAGTTCCTGATTGCGGCGGATCGTGTCGGTGAAGTGCGTGTTGCCGCCGTCGATCAGAATATCGCCGGCGTCGAGCAACGGCTTGACTGCCGCGATCGTGGCGTCGGTCGCCTCGCCGGCCTTGACCATCAGCAGGATGCGCCGCGGCTTCTCGAGCGATTCGACGAACTGCTCGAGCGAATAGGCGGCCACGAGCTTGCGATCCGGGTACTCCGCGAGCAGTTCGTCGGTCTTCGCGCGGCTGCGGTTATAGACGGCCACCGTATGGCCGCGACTTTCGATGTTCAGCGCGAGATTGCGCCCCATGACCGCGAGGCCGATCACACCGATGGCTGGTTTGCCCATTGACGAATTCTCCAAGGATTGCTGCCGCGCACGACCTGCCCGGTCGAGCGCGTGATGACGGACGGTCCGTCATCGATTGAAAACAGGTCCTGCAAGGGACGCCGCGAGCGTCGTCAACACTGCATCGCACGGCGCCTGCACCTTCAACGACAGGAGCGGATCGGCGCGGGTGCGGCCCATGTTGACGGCGGCAATCGGTATGCCCGCGCGTTGCGCCCACAAACAAAAACGGTAGCCCGAATAGACCATCAGCGAAGAGCCGACGACGAGCATCGCATCGGACGCCTCAAGCGCGCTTGAGGCCGCCTCGACGCGTTCGCTCGGCACCCCTTCGCCGAAAAAGACGACCGCCGGCTTGAGCATCCCGCCGCAGCGCGGACACGCAGGAATGCGAAACGTGTCGATCGCCTCCGATTCGAGGTGTGCGTCGCCGTCGGCCGAAGGCGCTGCCGTCAGATCGAGAAACGCCGGGTTGTCGCGCTCGAGCAGCAATTGCACGTCCGCGCGAGCGTGCTCTGCGCCGCAGGCGAGACACGCCACGCCGCCGATGCTGCCGTGCAACTCGATCACGTCGCGACTTCCCGAGCGCTGATGCAGACCATCGACGTTTTGCGTGACCAGACGGCCGATGCGGCCCGCCGCCTCGAACGCGGCAAGGGCACGGTGCGCGGCGCTGGGCTGCGCCTTCGCGAGGATCGGCCAGCCGATCATGCTGCGCGCCCAGTAGCGGCGCCGCGCATGCTCGGAGCCGAGGAAGGCTTGCAGCTGGATCGGTTGCGCGCGCATCCAGTTGCCGTCGGCGTCGCGATAACCGGGAATGCCGGCGGCCGTGCTCACGCCGGCACCGGTCAGCACGAACAGGCGCCGATGCGCGGCAAGGAATGCATGCAACGCGTCGAGCCCGGTCGCGTCGCTTTCGCAAAGCGACAACGAGGCAGGCAACAGGCGCTCACCGTTTGGGTCGGTCATGACAGGCTGGTCGATTCCGAAAGCACGGCGCAGCGGGCGCCGGATGCCGTGATCCGGCCTTCCGCCGCGCCCGCGTTGCCGGCGACGACGCGAATTCTACGCCGATCGGCGCACCGGTAGTGCTTCGCGATGAGCGCGCGCCGGCCTATCGCGGCGTGTCGCCCGCAACGGGACCGATCGCGTCGGCCGCGTGCGCGTGCACGGGCTGCTCCGGCACCGCGGGCAGAAGCAACTGCGGCGCGACCCGTGCGCTTGTCCTGCGGGCAACGAGGTAATAGAGCGCGGCGGGCACGACAAGGCCGACGATCCACGAGATATCGGTGCCCCCCAGCGTATCGACGAGCGGCCCCGTGTAGAAGCCGGTGGCAATGAACGGCATCTGCACCGCCACCCCGATCACGTACACGACGATACCCGGCCAGTACCAACGTCCATAGCGGCCGGTCGGATCATAAAGCGCCGGCACGTCATAACGCTCCTTGGTCACGCAATAGAAGTCGACGAGATTGATGGCGCTCCAGGGCGTGAAGAACGCGAGCAGGAACAGGATGAACGCCGAAAACGACTTGAGGAATGCATGACGGCCGGCCAGCGCAAGCCATGCCACCACCGCGATCACGGCGACGATGCTCGCCACGCGTGCCGCCGTCGAGATGCGCGAGCGCCCGGTGAGCCCCGTCGCAATCGTTGCGACCGACATGACGCTGCCGTAGGTGTTCAGGGTCGTGACTGTCAGCTTGCCGAGTACGATCGCGCAATAGAGCAGCGCCGCCGTGGCGCCGGTCGCACCCAGCCCTACGACGAACGCCACTTCGTGCCCCGAGAACTGCTTGCCGGCCAGCGCCGCGGCGAACACGCCGAATGTCATCGACGCCTGCGATCCGATCACCGACCCGAGGCCCACAGCCCAGAATGTCGCGCCGGCGCTCGTCGTGCGCGGCAGGTAGCGTGAGTAGTCGGCGACATACGGGCCGTAGGCAATCTGCCACGAGGCCGACAACGACACGGCGAGCAGAAAGTTCGCAAGAGAAAAATGGCGATTGCCCAGCAATGCCGCGACTGAATGCTCGCCGCAGAGCCGGGCAAACATATAGATGAAGGCTACGACGCCGACGCAGCTTGCGATGCGCCCGAGCCCGTGGATCGTCCTGTAACCGAAGATCGTCAGCACAACGACGGCCGCGGCGAAGGCCACGATGCCCTGTGCCTCCCCGACACCGGTCAACGCTGCGATTGCCTGCCCCGCCAGCACGGTGCCGCTCGCCGAAAAGCCCACGTACATGAGGCAAACGAGGACAAGCGGAATCGTGGCGCCCAGCACGCCGAACTGCACGCGGCTGGAGATCATCTGGGGCAACACCAGGCGCGGCCCCTGCGCCGCGTGCAAGGCCATGACGGCGCCGCCGAGCAACTGCCCGATCAAAAGACCGACGAGCGACCAGAACACGTCGCCCCCCAGCACCACGGCGAGCGCGCCCGTGACGATTGCCGTGATCTGCAGGTTCGCGCCGAGCCACAACGTGAACTGGCTCAGCAGCTTGCCGTGCCGCTCCGAATCGGGCACGTAGTCGATGGTGCGCCGCTCGGCCAATGCGCCCAACGGTCCGGCGGGCGAAGCCGAAGAAGTAGCAGACCGGGCAGACGACGGACGAGAGGTCATGGCGCTCTGGCGCGGCGCCTCGAATGGCCGCGCATCGGTATCGGTCAGACAAAAATACGCGCGTGCCCCGCTCCCGCGCAAGTGTTTATGCAGCGCGGCGGGCCTGCACGACGCCGTGCACCATGCCTTCCATCTCCTTGACGATGTCCGCGAGCAATGCCGTCACGACCGAGAACTCACGCCCGTACGGACCGGCACGTCCGGCCGAGATGCGCGCATTGATTGCCACAATGTTCGCTTGCATCGATATGCGCCCGAGCTGTTGCGCGAGTTCGGCCTCGCGCTTGGCGGCCGCCAGCTCGACGCCCTGCATCTCGCGCTGATAGGCGAGCGTGATC
>CBJMQH010000551.1:0-3591 GCA_966431825.1 uncultured Trinickia sp. | reverse complement strand
GTTCCTCCGGTGGGGCGGTGTGATGACCGGGCAGAGAATGAAAGCGGGGCGTGTGCCATGTCTCGGGGGCGTCTGATCAGAGTTGCGAGAGGCGCTCGAGTGCGCGCGCCAGTGTCGCCTCCGACTTCGCGAAGCAAAAGCGCACGACGCCTGACTCGCGCGGCGCGTGATAGAAGGCGGACACCGGGATCGCCGCTACGCCGATCTCGGTCGTGAGCCACTTGGCGAACTCGGCTTCCGGCAAATCGCTGATGGCCGAATAGTCTACGCACTGAAAGTAGGTGCCTTCGCAGGGCAGCAGTTTGAAGCGTGTGTTCGCGAGTCCTGCACGGAAGTAGTCGCGCTTGCGCTGATAGAACGCCGGCAATTCGAGGTAGGGCGCCGGGTCGCGCAAATAGTCGGCAATGCCGATTTGCATCGGCGTGTTGACGGTGAAGACGTTGAACTGGTGGACCTTGCGCAATTCGGCCGACAGGGCAGCCGGTGCGGCCACGTAGCCGACCTTCCAGCCCGTCACGTGAAAAGTCTTGCCGAAGCTCGAGACCACGAAGCTGCGCGCCGCGAGTTCGGGGTAGCGCGCCACGCTCTCGTGTTGCGCGCCGTCGTAGACCATGTGCTCGTAGACCTCGTCCGACACAATCAGCACATTGGTGCCGCGCACGATCGATTCGAGCCGGCGCATATCGTCGGCATGCCATATGGTGCCGGTCGGGTTGTGCGGCGTGTTGATCATCAACAGACGCGTGCGCGGCGTGATCGCTGCGGCCAGTTTGTCGAAGTCGATCGCGTAGTTGGGGGCTTCGAGCGGCACGAAGACGGGTTTGCCGCCCGCGAGTTCGATCGACGGCAGATAGCTGTCGTAGGTCGGTTCGAGTACGACGACCTCGTCGCCCGGATGCACGCAGGCGAGAATGGCGGTCAGGAGCGCCTGTGTCGCGCCGGCCGTCACGGTGATTTCGCTGACCGGATCGTAGCGCCGCCCGTGCAGCGCCTCGATCTTGGCGGCAATCGCCTCGCGCAGCGCCGCGGTACCGGCCATCGGCGGGTATTGGTTGTGTCCCGCGCGCATGGCTGCCGATACCGCATCGACGATGCGCGGATCGCAGTCGAAATCGGGGAAGCCCTGCCCCAGATTGACCGCACCGCGCTCGGCGGCGAGCGCGCTCATGACCGTGAAGATCGTCGTGCCGACCTTCGGCAAGCGGGAGGGAAACGCGGGCGGCGCGATGGCCGTCGGGGTCGTCGATTCGAGCGGGGCGTTCATGGCGCGAGCGGGTTCAGTGGGGTACGGCCGGTGAATGGAGATCGCATCGAGTGCTGCAGTCCGCGTTGCCGAGCGCATAGGCCGCAGCGAACGGCGCGGGCTGCGTGATCCGGAAGCCGAAATCGCGGGCTGTCCGCTTATCGAGCTTCAGCAACGCGCGGTCTTTCGACACAAGCCAGTCGACGTGCGCGAAACAGGCGAGTTCGAGAAACTTCTGATCGTCGCGGTCCTTGCATTTGGGGAGCGCTTCGATTCTCGCTGAGTCGGTCGCGGCGCGCGGGCCGGTCACGCGTGCGAGGCGCGTGACGTGGGCGAGTGCCGCCGCTTTATCGACGGCGCGCTGGACGAACTGCGGGTAGTCGAGCACGCGCTCGAGCTCGGCGAGGCAGCGCGCATCGATCACGGCGTCGAGCGCGGCACGCTCGAGCGCGGCGAGGATCGGGCGTGTCGCGTCATCGTCGAACACGAGGATGTCGATCCAAACGTTGGAATCGAGCACAACGCGCGGCTTGCCACCGGGCTGATCGGCATCGGGACTGGGCATTCGCTAAAATCGGGGTTTTCGTTTATCCGTGCGGCACGAAACGTGCCGGCGAGCCTCCATGATAATTGTTTTGTCTCCGGCGAAGTCGCTTGACTACGAGACCCCGCCTCACATCGACCGTCATACGCTGCCCGATTTCATCGACGATGCCGCAGAACTGATCGGACGCCTGCGCAGCCTGGCGCCGCATGAGATTGCGTCGCTGATGACGATCTCCGATGCGTTGGCCCGGCTCAATTTCGATCGCTATGCGCAGTGGTCGCGCGAGTTCGGTCCGCACAACGCAAAGCAGGCCGTGCTGGCATTCAACGGCGATGTCTACGAAGGGTTCGATGCCAAGACGCTGTCGGCCGCCGATCTCGACTATGCGCAGCAGCATGTGCGCGTGCTCTCGGGCCTGTACGGCTTGTTGCGTCCGCTCGACCTGCTGCAGCCTTATCGCCTCGAGATGGGTACACGCTTGCAGAACGCGCGTGGTAAGGACCTCTACGCATTTTGGGGCGAGCGAATCACGTCTGCATTGAATGCGCAGCTCGCCGCAAAGAAGCGCGGTGCCCGCGTGCTCGTGAACTGCGCTTCTGAGGAGTACTTCAAATCGGTGAAGCCGAAGTTGCTCGATGCGAGCGTCGTTACGCCGGTCTTCGAGGACTGGAAGGGCGGGCGTTACAAGATCATCAGTTTTCATGCGAAACGGGCGCGCGGGTTGATGGCACGGTTCGCGGTGACGCGGCGTCTCGAAGCGCCCGAGCAGTTGAAGTCGTTCGACCTGGAGGGTTACGCGTTCGACGCTGCGGCATCGAACGACGCGACTTATGTTTTCCGTCGCCGCATCGGCGACTGACGCGCGGCATTGCCGCCGAGTCACAAGCGCAGAGAATTCTTATGAGCCTTTCGATCACCAGTAATTTCGACGCGGGCGCGATCGACGTCGTGTCGTGCACCGCCGCCGACGATATTCGCCTGCGGATTCGCCGCGACAGCCACGCCGATGTGGCGCAGTGGTTCTATTTTTGTTTGTCGGGCGCACGCGGCGAGCGCTGCGTCATGACATTCGAGAACGCGTCCCAGTGCGTGTTCGAGCAGGGCTGGCCCGGCTATCAGGCGATGGCGAGCTACGACCGGATGAACTGGTTCCGCGTGCCGACGATGTACGACGGGCGAGCCCTGACGATCGAGCACACGCCCGAGTTCGATCGCATCTACTACGCCTACTTCGAACCGTACAGCGACGAGCGGCATGCGTCGTTCCTCGGCTCGGTTCAGCAACTGCCGCAGGCAAGGATGCTCGAATTGGGCCGGACGGTCGAGGGCCGACCGATGACCCTTTTGGTGCTCGGGACACCTGAAACCGAGCCGGCCCGACCCAAGAAGAAGGTGTGGATCATCGCCCGGCAGCATCCGGGCGAGACGATGGCCGAGTGGTTCGTCGAAGGTCTGGTGAAGCGGCTGGCAGGCTGGGGCGATTGGTCGGGCGACCCGGTGGCGCGCAAGCTCTACGAGCACGCCGTTTTCTACATCGTGCCGAACATGAATCCCGACGGCAGTGTGCACGGAAACCTGCGTACGAATGCGGCGGGCGCGAACCTGAACCGAGAATGGATGGAGCCGGACCCGGTGCGCAGCCCCGAAGTGCACGCTGTGCGCGAGGCGCTGCATGCAATCGGCTGCGACATGTTCTTCGATATTCACTGCGATGATGCGTTGCCGTATGTGTTCGTTGCCGTTTGCTAGATGCTGCCCGGGTTCACGCCCGCCCAGGCCGAGCAGCAACGCGCGTTTATCG
>CBJMQH010000550.1:0-3595 GCA_966431825.1 uncultured Trinickia sp. | reverse complement strand
CCGAACCCGCGAACGCCACGCCGATCGCCGCGACATAGGCCAGGCCGAGCGCGGCGAGTCGGCGCGCCACGACCCTCCCATATGACCGATAGCCGTCCACGAGAATCGTGGGCAGCACGGGCTTGCCGGCCAGCGTATCGCGGCAGGCGGCCATGAAGCCAACGGCCGCCCCCGGCACGATCATGAGCGGCAGGATGCCGCCGACGAACGGCACGCGCGAGATGGCGAGCAGCACGAAAAAATACGTCAGCAGCAGCGCCAGGAACGCGATGGGGTTGCGGCGAAACAGCCAGATGCCCTGGCGGAACCACACATAGCCGGTCTTGGCCGGCACTTCGTTCAATTGCATGAGGACGGGGCGCTCGGGAGCGCGACGCCGTGCAGGCGCTCGCGCAGGATGCGCTCGAAGTGAGTCGGGTCGTGCGGCTGAAGCATTTGCGCCGCACGCGGCAAATGAAAATCATAGAGGCGCGAGACCCAGAAGCGGTACGCGCCTGCGCGCAGCATGTCGCCCCAGTGCCGCGCTTCCTCGGGCGTGAACGGACGAACCGTCTGGTAGGCACGTAGCAAGGCATCGGCCCGCGCCATGTCGAGTCGGCCCGTAGGCAGATCGACGCACCAATCGTTGACCGTCACGGCCACATCGAACAGCCATTTGTCGCAGCCGGCGAAATAGAAGTCGAAGAAACCGCCGAGCCGCACCTGGTGTCCGGTGCCGGGTGCCGCGGGTGCGAACAATGCGTTGTCGCGGAACAGGTCGCAATGGCAGGGGCCGCCCGGCATGGCTGCGTAATCGCTCGACGCGAAAAACGCTGTCTGATGCGCGAGTTCGGCGGTGAGCAGCGCGCGCTGCGCCTCGCTGACGAACGGCAGGACAACGGGCACCGTTTCATGCCACCAGTCGAGGCTGCGCAGGTTCGGCTGCTGGCGTGCGTAGTCCCGGCCGGCCAGGTGCATGCGCGCGAGCATCTGTCCGACTTCGACGCAATGCTCGATGCCCGGCGCGAGTTCGGCTGAGCCGTCGAGCTTCGTCACGATCGCGGCCGGCTTGCCGTGCAGCATGCCGAAGAGCGCGCCATCGTCGCGCGGCACCGGATCCGGCACGGGTACGCGGTGCGCGGCCAGGTGCTGCATCAGGTCGAGGTAGAACGGCAACTGCTCGGCCGTCAGTTTCTCGAAGATCGTAAGGACATAGGCGCCGCGCGTCGTCGTCAAGAAGAAGTTGCTGTTTTCTATCCCGGACGGAATGCCGCGGAAGTCGACGACTTCGCCCAGGTCGTAGTGGCGCATCCAGTGCGCGAGATCGGTTTCGGTGACGGCGGTAAAGACGGCCATGCGTGGGGCTTCGGTGTTCGGTGGAACGGATCGGCGTGGCAACGCTGCGTAAAGAGGGGCCACCGCGCGGACGGCGGCGCCCGCATGCGAGCGCCCGCGCGTGCGTATCGGATCAGTAGTGGAGGTTGATCGACGGCAGGCGTGTGCTTGGCTGGGCGTTGTCGCGCACCTTCGGCGAAGTATCGGGCGATGCGCTCATCTGGTAGCGCGTGCCGAAGTTCGAACGAACGTTGATTTCGACGGGCTTGCCCTTGTCGCGATACTCGGTGATTTCGGTGCCGTTGGCGCTCTTCTCATAGAAGCTCGGCGTGCGCGGCACGTCGTTCACGTCGACTTTCGACGATACTTCGGCGGCCGGGCGGTTGATCTTCGCGAGGTCGGGCAGGCCTGCGGCTTCGTTGGCCGACATCGGGGCGGGTCGGCCGGCGGGCTCGGCCGACGCACTCGCGCCCTGCTGCTGGGCCGACGCAGCGCCTGCAAGCGCGAACATCCCGAGCGCGAGCGCTGCGAAAACATACGACTTCATGATTGTCTCTCCGGAGGGATCTTCGGAATTTTAGCGCATGCGCCCGCTTTTTCGTTCCCTGTTCGCGCCCCGCGCGTAAGCCGTTGTCAGCGTGCGCCGTGACGCACGGCCTGCCATGCGTTCGTGGTAATGTCGGTGAATGGACGAGAGGCCTCTGAAGATGAAAAACGACCTGACGCAACATGCGCGCGCGACGCGCTCGCCCGACTTCCCGACTGAATCGTTCAGCGACGCGGCCGATGCCGTCGCGCAGTTGTCGGCCATCTACGAGGCCAATACGGCCTTCCTGCGCGACGCTTTTTCGCGCTATCGACGCAACGAGCCGTTCACCGAGCGCGTCCGCGCGTGCTATCCATTCCTGCGCTTGCAGACCGAGATCAACACGCACGTCGATTCGCGCCGCTCGTACGGCTTCGTGGCCGGGCCGGGCGTGTACGAGACCACGGTTACACGTCCCGATCTTTTCGGCAACTACTATCGCGAACAATTGCGCTTGCTCGCGAAAAACCACCATGTGTCGATCGAGGTCGGCGTCTCGCAACAGCCGATCCCGATTCACTTTGCGTTTGCCGAAGGGATCCACCTCGAAGGCGATCTGAATCGCGACCGGTTGATGGCGATGCGCGACGTGTTCGATACGCCCGATCTGCGCGAACTCGACGACAGCATCGTCAACGGCACCTTCGAGCCGCGGCTCGGCGATCCTTATCCGCTCGCATTGTTTACGGCACCGCGCGTCGACTTTTCGTTGCATCGGCTCAAGCACTACACGGCAACTTCGCCCACGCACTTTCAGAACTACGTGCTTTATACGAACTACCAGTTCTATATCGACGAGTTCACGAAGCTTGGCCGCGAGCTCATGTCGCGTACCGACGACGAGGAGCTGCGCGCATACCGCAGCGAGTACACGTCATTCGTCGAGCCTGGCGATGTCGTCACCTACAACGCGAATCTCGGTGAACAGCCCGACGAGGGCGTGCCGCCCGCACGCCTGCCTCAGATGCCGGCCTATCACTTGAAGCGCGCCGACGGCAGCGGCATCACGATGGTCAACATCGGGGTGGGGCCGTCGAACGCGAAGACGATCACCGATCACATCGCCGTCCTGCGTCCCCACGCATGGGTGATGCTCGGCCACTGCGCCGGGTTGCGCAATACGCAGCGGCTTGGCGACTATGTTCTTGCGCACGGCTATGTGCGCGAAGACCACGTGCTCGACGACGACCTGCCGCTCTGGGTGCCGATTCCGGCGCTCGCCGAGGTTCAGGTCGCACTCGAACGCGCGGTGGCGCACGTGACGCGGCTCGAAGGTGCCGAGCTCAAGCGCGTGATGCGCACCGGCACGGTGGCGAGCGTCGACAACCGAAACTGGGAATTGCGCGACCATCGCGAGCCCGTGCAGCGGTTGTCGCAAAGCCGTGCGATCGCGCTCGACATGGAGAGCGCCACGATCGCGGCGAACGGTTTTCGCTTCCGCGTGCCTTACGGCACGCTGCTCTGCGTCTCGGACAAGCCGCTGCACGGCGAGTTGAAGCTGCCCGGCATGGCCGACCAGTTCTACCGCGCACAGGTCGATCAGCACCTGCAGATCGGGGTGAAGGCGATGGAGTTGCTGCGGATGAACGGCCTCGACCGTCTGCACAGCCGAAAGCTGCGCAGATTTGCCGAGGTGGCGTTCCAGTAGGCATCGGTTCGCTCCACGCATTGGGAAAGACCCGCATCAGAAACACA
>CBJMQH010000549.1:0-3597 GCA_966431825.1 uncultured Trinickia sp. | reverse complement strand
CGGACGGCGCCGCGCGGGAATCACTACGCGACGTGGGCCGGCTGCTGGCCGCGCTGAAGGAGCCGGAGCCGCCAAATGGGCTCAAAGACGCCGGCAAGCTGCTCTCGCTGGCCAAGGCGGTCTGGGATATGGCGCCGAAGACGGTCAGTGCCCCGCCCTGCCAGGAAATTGTCTGGGAAGGCGACGACGTGGACCTCGCGAAGCTGCCGATCCAGACCTGCTGGCCCGGCGACCCGGGGCCACGGCTGACGTGGTGCCTGACCGTGACGCGCGGTCCGAACAAGACGCGCCAGAATCTCGGCATCTACCGGCAGCAGTTGATTGGGCGTAACCAGCTCATCATGCGTTGGCTCGCGCATCGCGGCGGCGCGCTCGACTTCCGCGAATTCGCGCTGGCCAACCCCGGCAAGCCGTATCCGGTTGCCGTCGTACTCGGCGCGGATCCCGCGACGATTCTCGGCGCCGTCACGCCGGTACCCGACACGTTGTCCGAATATCAATTCGCCGGCCTGCTGCGCGGCGGGCGCACGGAGCTCGCGCGCTGCCTCACGCCGGGCGTCGACACGCTGCAGGTACCGGCGCGCGCCGAGATCGTGCTCGAAGGATTTATCTACCCGCAGCGGGGCGAACCGGCGCCGGCACCTGCCGGCGCCCCGCCCCGCCCGACGCGCGGGGCCGCAGCCGCCTACGAACATGCACTTGAAGGGCCGTACGGCGACCACACCGGCTACTACAACGAGCAGGAGTGGTTCCCTGTTTTCACCGTCGAGCGGATCACCATGCGCCGCGACGCCATCTTCCACTCGACCTATACCGGCAAACCGCCCGACGAGCCGGCCGTGCTCGGCGTCGCGCTGAACGAGGTGTTCGTCCCGTTGCTGCAAAAGCAATTCACTGAAATCACCGATTTCTATCTTCCGCCCGAAGGGTGCAGCTATCGGATGGCGATCGTGCAGATGAAGAAGAGCTATGCGGGGCATGCGAAGCGCGTGATGTTCGGCGTCTGGAGCTTCCTGCGACAGTTCATGTATACAAAGTTCATCGTCGTGGTGGACGAAGACGTCGATGTGCGCGACTGGAAGGAAGTTATCTGGGCCATTACGACGCGCGTGGACCCGGTACGCGACACGGTCATGGTCGACCGCACGCCGATCGATTACCTCGATTTCGCGTCGCCGATCGCGGGCCTCGGCTCGAAGATGGGCCTCGACGCCACGAACAAATGGCCCGGCGAAACCGATCGCGAATGGGGCCGCCCCATTGTCATGGATGCAGCGGTCAAGGCACGCGTCGATACGCTCTGGACGCAGCTCGGGCTCGACCGCGCCTAGCAACGAGGCGAGCGAAGCCTCGCACGGACAGGCTTCCATGCCATCGTGAGGTCGGTACGGCCGATGCTCGCGCACAACTGGACGCTTTCCGGGCCGGACCGACCAAGAATACGGCCGGGCGCGAGGTTGGACGCGTGGCCGTGACCTTGACACTGGCTCCTGGGCGGCCCTGATTTTTTGCGCATCCGCTCGCTCTTTCGTTTTTCCAATCGATCAGAAGAAAATTTCCGTATGCATTCGGTATCGATGTTGTCGAATGGCTTTTTCCTTTCGCTTTCGTTGTGCCTCGACATCGGGCTCGTCAATGTGGCGATGCTTTCGCTCACGCTCACGCACGGTTTCCGCCCTGGCTTCTGGCTCGGGCTCGGGTCTTGTTTCGGCGACTTGGCCTACGCTGCGCTCGCGTTGGCGGGAATGGCGGCGCTGCTGCAATTCGATGCCGTGCGCTGGATCGTTTGGATCGGCGGCTCGGCGATGCTGCTGTATCTGACGTGGAAGATGGCGCACGAAGCGCTTGTCCGTGCGCCGAACGAGGCGGACAGCGACGTGCCGCCGACCGTCGACATGCCGCCTGCCGCGCGTGGTTTCCTGCGCGGGATGATGCTCGCGATGTCGTCGCCTTCAGCCATTCTCTGGTTCGCGGCCGTCGGCGGCGCACTGATCGCGAAGGCCGGCGCAACGAGCCCGGCCACGGCTTCGGTGTTTCTCGCTGGATTTTTCCTCGGCGGCCTCTGCTGGACCGTCTTTCTCTGCATGCTCGCGAGCCACGGGCGCAAACGCGCCGGCGCCGGCTTGTTGCGCGGTTGCCATGTTGTCTCGGCGCTGCTGTTTGCCTATTTGTCGTACAGCGTCATTGTCGACGGCTACCGCGATTTAATCGGGCACGCCGCTTAGTAACGCCAATACGGGCGACCGTAATAGCCGTGATGATGGTGGTAATAGCCTTCGCCGTAGTACCCTCTGCCGTAGTACCCTCCCACCACGACCGCCGGCGGCGGTGCGTAGTAGACCGGCGGGGGCGGCGCGTAATACACCGGCGGCGGCGGCGCGTACACCACGGGCGGCGGCGCTTCGTAGACGGGATAAGCAGGAGCGACCGGAATGCCGATGCCGACTCCGATGGAGACGTGCGCTTGCGCAGTAGCGGCGAAACCCGCGCCGAGTGCGGCAGCAACGAGGAGCGAGGCGAGCTTCTTCATAAGTTCCTCAGACGAAAATCGGTGGCGTCCGGTGGACTCGCGTCGACACCGTAGCCATGTCTGAAATTTATAGAAAACAGCTCGAAAGCGCCGTTCGGATTTGTTGCAAATTGCAATGGCACCCGCCGCACAGGCGGCGGCAGCCGTTGACCCGACGGGGCTGCGCCGGAGCGTCCGGCGCGTCGCAGGTGAAATTTACCGAAGATTGCGACATGGCCCTGGCCGCGTCGGTAATGTTTAATTACAAATTACCGTCAGCGACCGGGCGCATGCAACCAGGCACGAATGAGCGATCCGCAAGCGGTGCGGACGACGGCATTCATCCGACCTTGACGTAGGTGAACTCGCGCGTGATGCTTGGCGGCACATAAGCGCCGCTGATCTTGACGCGCGGCGTGAGGCGCATCTTCTGATCCCACCAACGGCGCCGTTGAAGCGGGTTGAGAAACCGCAGGTGCTTTCGATAGGCAAAAAAGCTCATCGTGACCTCCTAACGTGGCTGCGACACAGAACGAAACTCCGACTTCGATCCAGGCGCCCGGGGCGGGCCGCTTCGCTCGCCAGCTCCCAGCATTCATGTATCCGGCGTCGGCGGCGCGTCGTTTCGCGCACCGCGCATCGCATACCGCTCGTTGCGCGCACGGCAAAGGCGTTCCATCCACCCTACCGCGCCACGCTTACGCAACGCATTCGTTACCTCTCATACCACGCTCGATTCAATTGCCGGGAAATCCGCACGAACCCCTGTTGCACAACAGCGACTTTCGGGCATAGTCGCTTTCCGGCGCGCTTTGCGCATATCGAATGAGCAATACAAGCCATGTCTGACCTTCGCTCTCCCCGCCTCGGCTTCATCGGCGCCGGCCGACTCGCGCGTGCGCTCGCACAGGCGTTTGCACGTGCAGGCTATGCCGTGACCGCGGTGGCGAGCCGGTCGCCCGAATCGGCCCGCTCGCTCGCCGCGGCGCTTCCCGCGTGCCTTGCGCTCGGCGATCCGCAGGCTGTGCTCGAGCAGGCAGACATCGTCTTTTTAGCCGTTCCCGATGACAGTATCGGTACGATCGCAC
>CBJMQH010000548.1:0-3597 GCA_966431825.1 uncultured Trinickia sp. | reverse complement strand
ATTAGAGAATTCAGGCGGGCGCAGCGTACCATTGGAGGTTGGCTCCAGCGCGTCCGACGCATGAGAGAGCATTGATGACCGATTGGATTGGATTGCCCGACGAGTATGCGGACGTCCTGCGCCGGGCGATGGACTCGCTGTTCGACACCTTCGAGAATTTCAGCGAAGGCACGCTCATCGTCGATGCCGATGCACGTATCGTCTGGATCAACGAGCGTTATGCCGCCCGTTTCGGCTTTGCCGACGTGCAGCAGGCGATCGGCCGCGACTGTGAGTCTGTCATTCCGAACAGCCTGATGCGTGAAGTCGTGCAGACGGGCAAGCCGATTCTGCTCGACGTGCTCGAAAACGGTCGCGAGCCGCTCGTGGTCACGCGACTGCCGCTGAAGGACGAGGCGGGGCAGACCGTCGGCGCTGTCGGCTTTGCGCTCTTCGACGAAATGAAGGCGCTCACGCCATTGTTTTCGCACTATTCACGCGTCCAACAGGAACTCATCGCGGCGCGTCAATCGCTCGCCCAGGCGCGCCGCGCCAAATACACACTCGCGAGTTTCGTCGGCACGAGCGCCGCGAGCATCGAGGTCAAGCGTCAGGCGCGGCGTGCGGCCGCTGTCGACTCGCCGGTATTGCTGCTCGGCGAAACCGGCACCGGCAAGGAACTGCTCGCGCATGCCATCCACGGCACCTCATCGCGTGCGAGCGGCCCGCTTGTGACCGTCAACGTGGCGGCGATTCCCGAGACGTTGCTCGAGGTCGAGTTCTTCGGCGCGGCGCCTGGTGCTTATACCGGTGTCGAGCGCCGTGGGCGTGTCGGCAAATTCGAACTTGCGCACGGCGGCACGCTCTTTCTCGACGAGATCGGCGATATGCCGCTTCCGCTGCAGGGCAAACTGCTGCGCGTCCTGCAAGATCAGGAGTTCGAACCACTCGGCACGAATCGGATCGTCCGGACAGACGTGCGCATCATTGCCGCGACCTCGGCCGATCTGCCTTCGCTCGTGGCTGCGGGCCGCTTCCGTGCCGATCTCTATTACCGGCTGAACGTGTTGACGATTCACGCGCCGTCGCTGCGCGAAAGACGTTCGGATATCGAAGCGTTGGCTTATGCCGTGCTCGAAGATCTGGCCGGCCCGGGGCGTGGTGGGTACGGCCGGCATGTCACGCTGCGGGACGACGCCCTGCGGCTGTTGGCGTCGCACGAGTGGCCCGGCAATGTGCGCGAGTTGCGCAACACACTGGAGCGGGCCGTGATGCTGTCGGATACCGAGTCGCTCGACGCGCGTGCGCTGGCGCCGTTCGTCGGGGCACAGCCGGCGCTGCCAGGCGGCGCTCGCAGTCACACGCGCGGCGCCGCGCAGGATGATCGTCACGCCGGTCGCGCCGACGGGGCAGGGTCTTCTCGGCACGTGCACGCGTCTTATGCAGAGGCGATCGCCGATTTCGAGCGACGGTTCCTCGCCGACGCGCTGCGAGCGGCGGACGGCCGGGTGATCGATGCGGCCAAGCGCATCGGAATGGGTCGCGCGACGCTCTATAAGAAGATTGCGGCGCTCGGAATCGTGGTCTGAACGACGCTTTTCGCCAGGATTCGGCTGGTTTTGTTACGGCTGTTAATGATTCTTCGCCTAGCCGTGGCATACTCCCGCCATTCAAAAATACAACGCTGGGCGAAGGAGTTCTTTCAATGGCAGGCAGGTTCGTGATCCGTGCGTTTCGTGCGGCGCCGATGCGCTCGGCCGCATTGGCCGCGCTGCTCGGCGCGCTTGCGCTCGCGGGATGCGGGGGAAGTGCGCCGCTGTTCACACAGGACGGTCGTCCCACCACGCAGGCACAGTGCGCCGAACAAGGCGGATGGGATAACTGCATGCAGCAGGCGCACGGAATCTGCAGCGGCGACTTCGACGTCATCCAGCGCTCGGTGGCGGGCGGTGCGCGCAATTTGCTATTCGCCTGCAAGGCCCAATCCACACAATAAAAGCGGGGCAGCGCTGCTTCGTGCTTTCGCCGGCAAACGTTGGCGAGGCCGGGCATTGCGCATGCGCCGCACGCTCCGAGACCGCAGTAGTTTCACTCTATCGATATGCACTCACACTCAGAATGGAGGCAAAACGCTATGGCGACTTATAAGCAGCTCACCGCTCAACTGGCGAAGGTTCAGGCTCAAATGGCCGAGGCGCGCGAGAAAGAATTGGCGGCAACCATCGCCCAGATCAAAGAGCAGATCGCCGAGTACGGCATTACCGCGGAAGAGCTC
The DNA here is from genome assembly GCA_966431825.1 of uncultured Trinickia sp. Lineage (GTDB taxonomy): Bacteria > Pseudomonadota > Gammaproteobacteria > Burkholderiales > Burkholderiaceae > Trinickia. The sequence continues at coordinate 1,343 of CBJMQH010000548.1, read as the reverse complement.
GGCTTTTCGAGCAAGCGCGGTGCAGCTGCAAAGAAGGCGGGTTCCGCAAAGCCGGCGAAATACCGCGATCCGAAGACGGGCAAGACCTGGACGGGCCACGGGCGCGCGCCGGCGTGGATCGCATCCGTCAAGAATCGCACGCGGTTCCTGATCGAGCAGTAAAGCGGGGCGGGCAACGCCCGCCGCGGTGCCGAGCGACACGTTTATTGACGTCATTTCGTTCGGCACGGGTTTCGTTTAGCATCAACGCCATATCGACAACAAATATTGAGAGACATGGCCACGATTGCGCGAAACCTTATCGGCATGGTCGTCCTGCTGTCCATTGCATTCGTCTTTTCGAGCAACCGGCGGGCCGTCCGGCCACGCACGGTAGTCAGCGCGCTGGCCGTCCAGATCGGCATCGGCGCGCTCGTGCTCTTCGTCCCGGCGGGCAAGGCGGCACTCGCTGCAATGGCCGGCGGGGTCAACCATGTGCTTGCCTATGGCAACGCGGGCATCGAATTTCTGTTCGGCGGCCTTGTTCAATCGAAGATGTTCGCGCTGTTCGGCGACGGCGGCTTCGTGTTCGCGGTCCGCGTTCTGCCGGCGATCATCTTCGTCACGGCGCTGATCTCCGTTCTCTATTACCTTGGCATCATGCGCTGGATCGTGCTGGTACTCGGCACGCTGTTTCAGCGCTTGATCGGCGTGTCGAAGCTCGAATCGTTTTCCGCCGTCACGACGATCTTTCTCGGGCAAAGCGAAATGCCGGCCGTCGTCAAACCCTTCGCACGCGACATGACAGGCGCGGAGCTTTTCGCTGTCATGGCGAGCGGGATGGCCGCCGTGGCCGGCTCGGTCCTGGCCGGTTATGCGGGGCTTGGCGTGCGAATCGACTATCTGCTCGCGGCCTCGTTCATGGCCGTGCCCGGTGGCCTCCTCTTCGCGAAGATCATCCATCCGACCACCGAGCCGAGCCGTGTCCAGCTCGAACATTTGAGCTTCGACGAGCGTCGGCCGACGAACGTCATCGAAGCGGTCACCTCCGGTGCGGCGGTCGGCTTGCGCATCGCCGTCATGGTCGGCGCGATGCTGATTGCCTTCGTCGGCTTGATCGCCCTCTTGAACGGCATCGTCGGCGGCATCGGCGGCTGGTTCGGCCACCCGGAGCTCTCGATGCAGGCGCTGCTCGGCGCTGTCTTTGCGCCGCTCGCCTATCTGATCGGCGTGCCCTGGCAAGAAGCCTCGATTGCCGGCAATTTCCTCGGCCAGAAGATCATTCTCAATGAATTCGTGGCTTACGCTTCCCTTTCTCCCGATTTAAAAGAGGCAACGAGTGTCGCTGCGGCCGGATTGCCGAG
>CBJMQH010000547.1:0-3601 GCA_966431825.1 uncultured Trinickia sp. | reverse complement strand
CGACAGAGTGATCGCGCACACACTCGCGGACGATCGGTGAGATCATCGACACAACGACGCGCGAATGAGTTAGAATCTCGCGCTTACGCTTTCGGTCGCGCCAGCATGACGTAACGCGACTACCCGCGTGCCGCTCCCACGGCGCCGCGAAAGCGAGCCAGACATCGAAGCGCAGCTTTGCGGCGCTTCGGCGCGAGGATGGCGAAATTGGTAGACGCACCAGGTTTAGGTCCTGACGCCAGCAATGGTGTGCGGGTTCGAGTCCCGCTCCTCGCACCACAGTTTTCCTTATTTGTTCGTGCTTCCGACATGTCGCAGCTCCGCTGCTCGATGCCTAGTTGCCGGTATCGAGCGCGTGTGCGATGACCTTGTCGAGCGCGCGGCTGAACACAGCCTTCTCCGTTTCGTCGAGACAATCGAACAAGTCGTCGTTCCACTTGCGAGCGATCGGCATGATCTTGCGAAAGAGGACGCGCCCCGGTTCGGTCAACGAAACGACGACGACGCGCCCGTCCTCGGCGCTGGCTTCTCGCGTCACGAGCCCCAGGTTGATCAATGCTTCCGCGGCGCGGCTTGCCTGACTCTTGTCGAGGTTGGCATGCTTGGCCAGCTCCATGATCGAGAACGGTCCGAACGCGCCGACCGACGCAATGACGCGCGCTTCGGGCAGCGAGATGTCGAGCTTCGCCTGATACCGCTCGCCGATGCCTCGGTCCGATAGCTTGTTCAGCACGTGCAAGCGGTAGGTCAGAAATTGGTCAAGTCCGGATTTGGCAGCGGCCTTCATGGTTGCCCCTCCCTCGGTTGCGGACCGTACTTCATCAGCGTCAGTTGCTCGGCCTCGTGTTCGATGAGGCGCGCCGCATCGCGGATCGCCGCATCGAGCGTGATGGGCCCCGGTGCCGGCGAAAAACACCCCGCAAAGTATGCCGACAGTGCCGGCAGCGCGGCCGGATCGACAGCGCCCGAAATCAGCGTGGCGGGGACGCCAGCCGCCCGCGCGTGCCGGCAGGCGACGAACGGCGCCTTGCCGTGCAGCGTCTGCGTGTCGGAGCGTCCTTCTCCCGTGATGAGCCAGTTTGCGCCATCGAGCGCCGTATCGAGTCCGACCTGCTCCGCGACCACCTCGGCGCCCGGTTCGAACCGCGCGCCGAGCACGTGGAGCGCGAAGCCGAGCCCGCCTGCGGCACCGGCGCCCGGCAGCGTTTGTACGTGCTTGCCGAGCGCGGCTTCGAGCAGCGCGGCATAGCGTCCGAGCGCCGCGTCGATCGAGGCGAGGGCGTCGCCACCGACGCCTTTCTGCGGGCCGAAGACGGCAGTGGCGCCGTGCGCGCCGGTGAGCGGATTGTCGACATCGGACATCGCGACGAACTGAGCGTGGCGCAGCCGTGCGTCGAGACCCGATGCATCGATGCGTGCAACGCCTGCCAGGCCGGCCGGCGTAGGCGGCAACGCGTTACCGTCTGCATCGAACAGCTTCAACCCGAGGCCGACGAGCAGGCCTGCGCCGCCGTCGTTCGTACTGCTGCCCCCAAGTGCAATGAAAAAGCGCCGCACGCCTTCGTCGAGCAGCGCGCGAACGGCTTCGCCCATGCCACGCGTATCGCGTGCTTCGACAGGGCTGCGCATTGCTTCGGCGTCCGTAATGCCGACCACTTCCGCGGTTTCGACGATCGCGCTGCCGTCGGGCAACAGGCCTACCGCCGCATCGCGCATGGCGCCGGCTGCGCCGCGCACGCGCAGATGCCGTCTCTCGCCGCCGCGCACGAGCATGGCATCGAGGGTGCCCTCGCCGCCGTCGGCCATCGGGCATGCGCGTACCTGCGCGTCGGGGCGCGCGCGCCGGATGCCCGCCGCGATGGCGGCTGCGACTGCATCTGCGCTCAGAGAGCCTTTGAACGAGTCGGGGGCGATAACGACGACGGGGACGGCAACGGACGGCAGCGTGGCGTTCGACATGTTGACTCCGGCGGGAAACGGGCGGCCGGTGGGCGCGCCTCGCCAGCGCGTCGTTCGGCATGGACGAGAGCTTAACAGCGACGGATGGGGTGCCGAATACGCGGGGACGCATGGCGGGGATCGCGTATGACGATCGGCATGCGGGCGCGCAATCTGGAGCCGGGCTGGGCAATCGGGCTTGCGCGCGGAAATTGTTTGCTAGAATAGCCGATTCTTCCGATCCAGACCGTGCTGTCGGCAGCCAGGCAGGAACGGCGGTTGGCGGGGCGCGCTTATAGCGTTTAGGGCGCGCGCAGCCTGTGCAACCGTCGAGCGAGGCGCAACGCGTGGGCACGGCGAAGACAACCGATTGAACAATTTAGGACATTGAAGCCATGGCTAACGTTGTTGAAAACCTCGGCAAGCTCGAACGCCGCGTGACGATTTCCCTGCCGAAGGAAACGGTGCAAAAGGAAATCGACTCGCGTATCCGCAAACTCGCGAAGAACGTGCGCATGCCGGGTTTCCGCCCGGGCAAGGTGCCGCTCAAAATGGTGACGCAGCAATACGCGGGGCAGGTCCAGGCCGAAGTGCTGTCCGACAAGGTTGGCAACGAGTTCTTCAACATCAGCCGCACCGAGAATCTGCGTGTCGCAGGTCAGCCGAGCTTCAGCCCGAAGGAAGGCGCTGCCGAAGACACCTACGCGTTCGACGCGACGTTCGAGGTCTATCCGGAAGTGAAGATCGGCGACCTGGCCGACGCAGAAATCGAGCGCTCGGTCACGACGATCGCCGACGCTGAAGTCGACCGCACGCTCGAAATCCTGCGCAAGCAACGCGTGCATTTCCACGCACGCGGCGAAGGCGGCGAGCACGGCGACGGCGGTGCGAACCGCGCGGCGCAAACGGGCGACCGCGTGACGGTGGATTTCGTCGGCAAAATCGACGACGTGGCATTCCAGGGCGGTACGGCTGAAGACTTCACGTTCGTGCTCGGCGAAGGCCGCATGCTGCCCGAATTCGAGCAAGCCGCAACGGGCCTGTCGGAAGGCGAATCGCGCGAGTTCGATCTGAGCTTCCCCGAGGACTACCACGGCAAGGAAGTGGCCGGCAAGACGGCACGCTTCACGATCACGGTGAAGAAGGTCGAGTGGCCGCACCTGCCCGAGATCGACGGTGAATTCGCGAAGTCGCTCGGCATTGCCGACGGCGACCTCTCGAAGATGCGCGCCGAAATCAAGGAAAACCTCGAGCGCGAGGCGAAGCGCCGTACGCAAGCGATCGTGAAGAACCAGGTCATGGACGCCCTGCTCAAGATCGCCGAACTCGAAGTGCCGAACGCGCTGATCGAGCAGGACCAGCAGCGCCTCGTCGAAATGGCGCGTCAGGACCTGGCACAACGCGGCGTGCCGAACGCCGAATCGGCACCGATCCCGGCCGAGATGTTCAAGGAACAGGCAGAGCGCCGCGTGAAGCTCGGCCTCGTGCTGGCCGAACTCGTGAAGGCGAACGGCCTCGAAGCGAAGCCCGAGCAGATCCGTGCCGAGGTCGAAGAGTTCGCGAAAAGCTACGAAGACCCGAAGGAAGTGATCCGCTGGTATTATTCGAACCAGCAGCGCCTCGCCGAGATGGAAGCGTTCGTCGTTGAAAGCAACGTCGTCGA
>CBJMQH010000546.1:0-3616 GCA_966431825.1 uncultured Trinickia sp. | reverse complement strand
GTCGCCTGTTTCCCGCATGCGCTTGCGCGTCGCTCATCCTTCATGCAATATATTACACATTGGATTTCTGCTGCGATAAGCCATGCCCATTCCCGACACTGCCCAAGCGCTTACACGTGCGTTGGCCCGCGAAGACGTCTATGTGATCGTCAAGCGCTGGATTGTCGATCTGCAACTTGCCCCGGGCGAAGTAATCCGCGACCAGGAACTCGCCGCGAGCCTGGGGGTGTCCCGTACGCCCGTGCGCGAAGCGCTCCGGCGGCTCGAGGATGAAGGCTTGATCGTCACGCAGTCGCACAAGTGGACACGGGTCGCGCCCACCGAAATCGCGGAGGCGGAGCAACTCTATCCCGTCGTCGCGGCCCTCGAAGCGGCCGCGATCGAGCTTGCACTGCCGCGTATCGTCAAGGCCGATCTCACCCGGCTCGCCTCGATCAACAAGGAGATGGCTGCCGCCATTGCCCGCGGCGACGCGCAGGAGGCCGCCACGCAAGACGAGACCTTCCATGCACTCATTGTCGAGAAGAGCGGCAATATCGAAATCGCCAAGCTGCTCGCAACGCTGCTGCCGCGCATCCGACGGATCGAGCTCGCACACTTCGGCAATCCGATGATCGCGCATGAATCGGTGCGCGAGCATGAGGCGATCGTAGCGGCGCTGCGCGAGGGCGACGGCAGACGCGCCGCGGAAACGATGAAAAAGAACTGGGCGATGTCGTCGCCCTGCGAAGTGCCCCCTGCACGCTAACTGTCCTGGACCACCAACGTGAAAGCTGCCCTGCTCGTCATCGACTTCCAAAACGCCGTCTTTCTCGCGCCCCCGGCCGCCAATGCGCTGCAGGTACAGGAGCGTATCCGCCATCTGATCGAGCACGCACGAGCGGTCGGTGCGCCCGTTATCTACGTACAGCACGAGGAAAGCGGGACGGCATGGGAAGCCGGCAGCGAAACGTGGCGGTTCCCCGATGCCATTGCTCCGCGCGAAGGCGATTACGTAAGCCCCAAGTGCGCGAGTGACGCCTTCGTCGGCAGCGCACTGGCCAGTCATTTGGCCGATCGAGAGATCGAGCGTGTATTCGTGTGCGGCTACGCGACAGAGTTCTGCATCGACACCAATGTCCGGCGTGCCGCCAGCCTGGGCATCGAAACCATCGTCGTCGAGGACGCGCATACGACGCGCGACCGTCCCCATCTCGCCGCCGAGAACATCATCGAGCATCACAACTGGATCTGGCGCGAGTTCTCGAGTCCTGGCAAACCGATCAGGCTTGTCCCGTCCGCATCGGTCGATTTCGGGGGCGCTTGAAATGACGAAAGACGCCACCCGGCTCGTACAGCCAGCGCAAGCGGTGCCGCCCGGCTTCGCGTCTGTATCGCAAGGTGTATTCCGCGCATCGACCATTGCCTTTGCGGATGTCGCATCGTTTCTCGGCAGGCAGGATGCCGTGTACGACGGGTACAGCTACGGGCAGAACGGCACGCCGACCTACTATGCGCTCGCAAGCAAGATGGCGGCGCTCGAAGGGGGCGGTAAAACCGTGCTCACGCCGTCCGGGCTCGCCGCTGCCGTGCTTGTCAACAGCGCCGTGCTGTCGGCCGACGACCATGTCTTGCTGCCGGAGTCTATCTACGGTCCGAATCTCGATACGATCCGGATGCTGTTCGGTAAGTGGGGCATCAGACATTCGATTTACCCGCACGATGCGGGGGCGGGTATCGCCTCGCAATTCGAGCCCACCACGAAGCTCGTGTGGGTCGAGAGCCCGACCTCGAACACACTGCTCATGCAGGATGTACCGGCGATCGTGCGGGCCGCTCACGCGCACGGCGCCGAAGTCGCGATGGACAACACATGGGCCACGGCGCTCGGCTTTCGGCCGCTCGACGTGGGTGTCGACTACGCGGTGCAAGCGCTGACCAAGTACCCGGGAGGCCATTCCGACCTGCTGATGGGCGCGGTCACGACGCGCAGCGAGGCGCGCTATCGCGTTCTACGCACGGTGGGCGAGCAGCTCGGCTACGCCGTCTCGAGCGACGATTGTTTCCTTGTATTGCGCGGCCTGCCGACCATGGCGCTGCGGCTCGAACGTCACTTCGCCTCCGCGATGCAGGTAGCGCTTCGCCTTGCGCAAGACCCCGCCGTCGAGCGCGTTCACTACCCTCCTCTGCCGTCCGATCCCGGACACGCGCTATGGAAACGCGACTACAAGCTGGCGAGCGGTCTGCTGTCCTTCACGTTCAAGACAGGCGACCTCGAGATCGTCGAACGATTCGTCGCGACGCTAAAGCACTTCACGCTCGGCAACCGCTGGGGAGGCGTACAAAGCCTCGTGGCCGTCGCGCCGGTGGAAATCGGCGCGAACGCCGGCGGCCGTGGGCTCGTCAGATTGCATGTCGGCCTCGAGGACCCGGACGATCTGCTCGCGGACCTCGGCGCTGCGCTCGCCGGATTGGCGTCTTAGCGCACGCCTCGTGCACGGGGGCGCCGCCTGACCGCTACGCCTCGGCAAGAACTTGCCGAATTGCTTGTTCGAAGACTTCCACCGGCTGGCCGCCGCTCACGAGATAGCGCTCGTTGAGGATGATGGCAGGCACGGACTGAATACCCATTGCACTGGCCTGCTGCTCGTCGGCCCGGACTTCGTCCGCATAGGCGCCGCTTTGCAATACCTCGCGAGCCGCCGTCGGATCGAGTCCGACCAATCGGGCGGCCTCGACGAGCACGTCGTGATCGCTCGTGTCCTTGCCCGCGCCGTGATAGGCGCGCAGCAATGCGAGCTTCAGCGGCAGCTGTTTGCCCTGCGTACCGGCCCAGTGCAGCAGGCGGTGTGCGTCGAATGTGTTGTACACACGCTCGCGCACGCCGAATTCGAAACCGACCTCTGCACCGCGCTCGCGGATCATGGCCTGCGTCTGTGCGATCTGCTCGGGCGTGCGCCCGTATTTCTTGCCGAGATAGTCGACGATCGCTTCACCACCGGGCCCCATGTCCGGATTCAGTTCGAACGGATGGACTGCAAGTTCGGCGCTGACCGCATCGCCCAGTCGATCGAGTGCGAGTTGCAGGGAAGAAAGGCCGATTGCGCACCACGGGCATGCGATATCGGATACGAAGTCGATCTTGAGCGGTTGAGGCATAACGCATCCTGACATAGGGCATCTTTGCGGCCGCCTTGCCGATTGCATGGCGGGACTGTGCCGCACAGGGTAGCCTGAAACGAGGATGTCTGCAGGGGCCGCCGCGCGCAGGTCTTTGCGGTTCCCGAAACACCGCCCCCGTTTCTACAAAAGACGCGCCATCGCTGCATGGCACGCTGCACGCGCGCATCGATCGCGCTCTCGCACTCCATGCCTTTTTACTCAGGCGAGTCCGGCTTACTGCACGAAATTGCCCTTTTCGCGGCCATCGTCGTTTGTTCGAGTTCGTTTTGTCATTCCAATCATTGTGGCATTCGGATTGCTGGAGCTGCGCACGCTCGTCGATCGGCTTCCAGTCGATGGTGATGCAGTCTTCTGCAATTCGCCTGAATGATCGACAGATTCCACAAACGAAAAATAGATATGGAGGCTTGATTGAATATGCGCTTTTGCGGCCGACTGACCCGCCTGTTGATCG
>CBJMQH010000545.1:0-3623 GCA_966431825.1 uncultured Trinickia sp. | reverse complement strand
GCGCCGAGCAGGACACCGCACCTGATCGGAGGGGAACCCGGATGCTCGTTTTTCGTCGTGCGGTCATTGGCGTGCTGTCAGGCGCGGTCGTGCTCGTCTGTCACGCGGCGGCGCCGGCAGCAGCTTCGGCTTCGGCTTTGACGTCAGCGAGCGACGCGCAACGCGTCGCAGCCGAAGACAAGACGGTCGGCACGATCTCGCCCGTCTTCGACCAGCTGCTGTATTTCCAGATGCCGACGGCGTTCACCACCGTCTACGAAAAGGTGCGCGAGGCCGACTATATTCGCGAAGCGGTATTGCAAGGCGAGAGCGCCGATAACTGGACGCAAATGGTCACGGTGACAGGCCGCAAGAACCTCGCCGCCGACCATCCCGATGAAACGCCGCGCCAGTTCGGTCAAGCCATCGTCGACGGTTACCGGCAGGCCTGTCCGACAACGCTCGCCGTGCGCAAGCTGCAGGAGGGGCCGCTCTACGGCAACGACACGCTGGTGATGGTCGTCAGCTGCGGTCTCGTGAGCGCGCCGGCCGGCTCCGGCGGACGCAGCGAAACGGCCGCCATCGCCGTCGTGAAAGGTGCGAAGGACTTCTATACGTTGCAATGGGCCGAGCGTGGCGGGCCTTCGAACAAACCGCTTCCCATCGACGCGAAGCGGTGGGCCGCGCGCATGAAGCGGTTGATGCCCCTGAAGCTTTGCGCCATCGTGCCCGGAGAAGCCCCACCCTATCCGAGCTGTGTCGGCGGTTGATGTGATGCTCACGGCGCCATAGGCATTCCAGCAATGGAACGGCTAATTCAAAATAGGCGCCATTATTTAGTCCAATTCGCGAGAAGCATTTTCTTAATCCTGAGATACCCTATGAACGCACCGTCTTTGAGCCCCTTTTGCTCGGGTTGGTGCGTCGGTGCATCGGTGCCGCTGTGTGTGCGGCGGCACACGTCTCTTCGTTGCATTCACGCGTCAGCTCTTCCCTTTTCACAAATAAAGCAAAGCATTTCACTGGCCGCTGCGAGATTTGCGCTGATAGAATCGAAGGCATTTTCAACGAAGGCGGACGCAAGTCGCCATGTGTCAACTGCTTGCACTCAGCTGCGCGGAACCCACCGATGTGACGTTCTCCTTTACGGGGTTTACGGCGCGCGGCGGGTTGACCGATCACCACGTCGACGGATGGGGCGTGGCGTTTTTCGAAGAGGCGGCCTGGCGGCTGTTCGTCGACGATCAACCGGCCTGCCGCTCGCCGATGGCCGATTTTCTCAAACAGCATCCGTTCAAATCGCGTAACGTCGTCGCGCATATCCGCAAGGCGACGCAAGGCAGCGCGCGTCTGGAAAACTGTCACCCCTTCATGCGCGAGCTGCACGGCCGGCAATGGGTATTCGCACACAACGGCGATCTCACGGCGCTGCCGCCGGCCGACGGGCCCTATATGCCCGTGGGCACAACCGACAGCGAAGCGGCTTTCTGCGCGATCATGAACGCTCTGGCGAACATGTGCGGGGGCTGCCCGAACACGGCAGACGGCCTGTTCGAGACGATTCGCGCGATAACGGCGGACCTGAACGGCTACGGCATCTTCAACTTCCTGCTCTCGAACGGCGACCTGCAGTTCGCGTATTGCTCGACGCGGCTCGCGTACGTGATGCGGGGCTGGCCGTTCTCGCGCGCACACCTGATCGACGCCGATTGGACGATCGACTTCGCCGCACAGGGTACGTCGAGCGACCGCACCGCCGTCATAGCGACGACGCCGCTCACCGACGAGGCGTGGACGCTCTGCAAACCCGGCGACCTGTTGATGTTTCGGGCCGGCAGGCTCGAGCGCATTGCGCACGTACCGGTGCCCGAGCATGTACTGGCGAATGCAAAGCATGCCGCATCCGAGCAATCGGGCGCAGCGTGCGATGCATGTACATCGCCGGCCCATGCCGACGAGGCCGCGGCCAGTTCCGGCGATATGCGCGCCTCAGCCGATATCGCTGCGTAACATTGGGCGTCCGGTCGGAATTGCACTGGCCGGCCCGTGTGCCGACCGCTGCAGCAGCGACAAGTGCAGCGCCGCGTACTGCAGCAGCATGATCGTCTTGGCATCGACGATGTCGCCGTTGCCGATCATCGCCAATGCGTCGGCAAGCGCCATTTCGAGCACCTCCAGGTCTTCCCCCTCGTCAGCGATGCCCCCGCCGTCGCTGACGCGCGCCGATGCGTCGTATTCGCCAATGAAGAAATGCAGCTTCTCGGTAACGGAACCGGGGCTCATGAACGCTTCGAACACCTTGCGCACATTGCGCACGCAGTAGCCCGTTTCCTCTTCGGCCTCCTGACGAATGCGGACTTCCGGCGTCGCGTCGTCGAGCAGCCCGGCAGCGGCTTCGAGCAGCATGCCGTCGTGTCCGTTCAGAAAGGCCGGCAGGCGAAATTGCCGCGTGAGCACGACCTGTTCGGTGTCCGGATTGAAGAGCAGGATCGTCGCGCCATTGCCGCGGTCGTAGGCCTCGCGGCTCACGCGCTGCCAGCGGCCGTCGCGGCGCCGATGCTCGAACGTCACCTTCCTCAGCACATACCAATCGTCGGACAGCACCGTCGTATCGACGATCCTGATCCGGTCCTGCGTCGTAGTCATCGCTGCACTCCAATGGACGATTCGGGATGGTCATGGTATCGTGCAGCTTCGTGCAATATCAAGCATTTTCGTGCAACTCCGATTTGAGACGATGGTCTAACCGATGCTGACGGAACAGAGAAAGAAGGCGATTCTCGACGCGCTCGCGCGCGACGGGCAGGTACTCGCGAAGGCGCTGAGCGAGACGTTCGGCGTGTCGGAAGACACGGTCCGCCGTGATTTGCGGGAGCTTGCAGCCGATGGCCGACTGCAGCGTGTGCATGGCGGTGCATTACCGGCGTCGCCCGCAGTAGCAACGTTTGCGCAACGTCAGGACATCGAATCGACCGAAAAGCAAACGATCGCTAAAGCGGCAGCGGCAATGATCAGCGAGGGGCAAGTCGTGATCATCGATGGCGGGACGACGTCTGCGCATCTCGTGCGGCACTTGCCCGCCACGCTCAGCGCAACGGTTGTGACGCACAGCCCGAGTGTCGCCGTTGCGCTCGTCGATCACCCGTCGATCGAGGTAATCGTGATCGGCGGCCGGCTGTTCAAGCACTCGATCGTGACAGTTGGGGCGGCTGCCGTCGAAGCGATGTCGCACATCAACGCGGACCTGTACTTCATGGGTGTCACGGGCGTGCACGCAAGAGCGGGTCTCACAACCGGGGATCTCGAGGAGGCTTACATCAAGCGCGCGCTGGCCGCGCGTGCCGCGGAAACCGTTGTGCTCGCATCGGCGTCGAAGCTGAACGCTGCGTCACCCTATGCGATCGGCGAGCTGACGCTGGCGCAGACCGTCATCGTCGCAGGCGCGGCGCCGGCGGCGCTCGTCGAGCCGATCGCGCATGCCGGCGTAACGGTGGTTCGTGCATAGCTCAGGCACGGCTCGCGGCCCGCATCCGCGCCATCAGTGTGAGCACTTCGGGTCGCGCCTCTCGCCTTGCCGTGACCATGTGATAGCAAAGCGGCGAGGCAGCCTCGAACCGGTTCACACGCACGAGATCATTCCGGCG
>CBJMQH010000544.1:0-3625 GCA_966431825.1 uncultured Trinickia sp. | reverse complement strand
TCTCCGACGCCGGCATCGATACGGCCGTGATCCGTTTCGCCAAGCAGTAACGCGCGGTAATGCGCGCCGGTGCTGCGCGCATCGATCGGGGCCGGACGCCACTGAACCAACGGCGTTCGGCAGCAGTCTGAACGGGCGGCGCCGTACCTATGGCCGGCGCGCTCCCTCACACGCACAACGAATCGCCATGACCAAACTGTTCCGCACGCTTTTCCTCTCGTTCAGCCTCGCCATCGTCGGTGTTGCCTCGGCGGCAACGGCTTCGGCCGCACCGGTGGCGGGCAAGGACTACACGGTGCTGAAGGCGCCGCAGCCCGTCGACGTGCCCGCCGGCAAGATCGAGGTCATCGAGTTCATGTGGTATGGCTGCCCGCACTGCAACGAGTTCGACCCGTACCTCGAAAAGTGGGTGGCGGCACAAGGTCCCGACATCGTGTTCAAGCGGGTGCCGGTGGCGTTCCGCGACGACTTCATTCCGCATTCGAAGCTGCTGCACGCCCTCGACGCACTGGGCCTCGTGCAAAAGCTGACGCCGGTCGTCTTCCACGAGATCCACGTCAACCGGAACTACCTGCTCACGCCTGAAGACCAGGCCAAGTTCCTGGCTACGCAAGGCGTCGATCCGAAGAAATTCATGGACGCCTACAACTCGTTCTCGACGCAGAGCGAGCTCAATCGTGACAAGCAGATGATTGCGAACTACAAGATCGACGGCGTACCGACGCTCGCCGTACAGGGCAAGTACGAAACGGGCCCCGCTGCGACGAACAGCCTCGACGGCACGCTGAAGGTGCTCGACTACCTCATCGCGCAGGTCCGCGCGAAGAAGATGTAATGGGCCCGCGCGCCGGCATGACTGAGCGCCTGAAGGTTTTCATTACCGGCGCGTCGAGCGGCATCGGCCAGGCCTTTGCCGCCGAATATGCGCGCCGCGGCGCGACGCTTGGCCTCGTCGCGCGCCGCGCAGAACCGCTCGCCGCCTTCGCGGCACGCTTCCCGCAATTGCGGATCGCCACCTATGCCGCCGATGTGCGCGAGCCCGATGCGCTCGCCGCGGCCGCCAGCGCATTCATCGCCGAGCACGGCCTGCCCGACATCGTTATCGCCAATGCCGGCGTCAGTAAAGGCACGGCCACGGGCCACGGCGACCTCGACACGTTCCGCGAAATCCTCGACATCAACATCTTCGGCATGGCCGCCACGTTCGAGCCGTTCGCCGCGGCCATGGCACAGGCGCGCCGCGGCACGCTCGTCGGCATTGCCAGCGTGGCCGGCGTGCGCGGACTGCCCGGATCGGGCCCGTACAGCGCGTCGAAAGCCGCTGCGCGCGTCTACCTCGAATCGCTGCGCGTCGAAATGCGTCCGCACGGCGTGGCCGTCGTCACGATCGCACCGGGCTATATCCGTACGCCGATGACGGCACACAACCCGTATCGCATGCCGTTTCTGATGGATGCCGAGCGCTTCGCCGCCAAGGCCGCCCAAGCGATCGCGGCCAAGGCTCGCTACCGCGTGGTGCCTTGGCAGATGGGCGTCGTGGGCGTCTTGCTCGCGCTACTGCCGCGCTGGCTCTATGATCGTCTGTTCGAACACGCGCCGCGCAAACCGCGCGCCGCCGCTTGAAGCGTCGGCACCGAAACGCGCCGGCCGGCATCGACATATCGATATGTCGAACGCATCGTTGTGAGTCGCGCGCCGATTCGCTAAGCTGACCCGGCGCCGGGGACGGCCGCGAACTGCCTGCGCGGCTCGTGACGATGTGATGCGTCAGCTGTGCATGCGTGCCGGGCCTCGCCAACGATTCCAGCAAGAACGAAAAACGCTCGCAAAGCATTGCTCAGGAGAACCTATGCGCGTCAAACTGCTCGCCGCTCTCGCCACCGTAATGGCGCTGTCCCCGGCGCTCTCGCTCGCCAAGCCGCTCACCGTCTGCACGGAGTCGAGTCCCGACGGGTTCGATGTCGTGCAATTCAATTCGCTCGTGACGACGAACGCGTCGGCCGACGTCGTCTTCGATACGCTCGTCGATTACGACGAAGTCGCCAAGAAGCTCGTCCCCGCGCTGGCGCAAAGCTGGGAGGCGAGTGCCGACGGCCTGACCTACACGTTCCATCTGCGGCCGAACGTTCAGTTCCAGAGCACCGACTACTTCAAGCCGACGCGTCCGCTGACGGCCGACGACGTGGTGTTCACGTTCAGCCGCATGCTCGACGACACCAATCCGTGGCACAAGGTGGCCGGGCCGAACGGCTTCCCGCATGCCCAATCGATGGGGCTCGTGAAGCTCGTGAAGGCGGTCGCCAAAGTCGACGACCGTACCGTGAAATTCGAGCTGAACGAACCGAACGCCACGTTTGCGGCGATTCTGTCGATGGGTTTCGCGGCGATCTATTCGGCCGAATACGCCGATCAGTTGCTGAAGGCCGGCAAGCAGACCGAGCTCAACGCGAAGCCGATCGGCACGGGGCCGTTCATCCTGAAGAGCTACACGAAGGACGCCGTGATCCGTTACGACGCGAACCCGACCTACTGGGCCGCGAAGCCGAAGGCGGATCGCCTCATCTATGCGATCACGCCGGATCCGGCGGTGCGCGCCCAGAAGGTCAAGGCGGGCGAGTGCGACATCGCGCTGTCGCCGAAGCCGCAGGACGTCATCGACGCGAAAAAGAGCAAGACGCTCGGCGTGGTGGAAACGCCTGCGTTCATGACGGCATTCGTTGCCCTGAACACGCAGAAGAAGCCGCTCGATAACGACAAGGTGCGTCAGGCGTTGAACCTCGCATTCGACCGCGCCACCTACCTCAAGGTCGTGTTCGACGATACGGCGTCTCCGGCTGTCAATCCGTACCCGCCAAACACCTGGAGCTATGCGAAGTCGATCGCGGCCTACCCGTACGATCCGGCGCAGGCGAAGAAGCTGTTGGCCGAAGCCGGCCTGCCGAACGGGTTTTCGACGACGATCTGGGTCCGCCCGAACGGCAGCGTGCTGAATCCGAATCCGAAGGCCGGTGCCGAGCTGTTGCAGGCCGATCTCGCCAAGATCGGCGTGAAGGCCGACGTACAGGTGATCGAATGGGGCGAGCTGATCAAGCGCGCCAAGCAGGGGCAGCACGACATGCTGTTCATGGGCTGGGCGGGCGACAACGGCGACCCGGACAACTACCTGTCTCCGCTTTTCAGCTGCAACGCGGTCAAGTCCGGCATCAATTTCGCACGGTTCTGCGATCCGCAGCTCGACAAGCTGATCACGGAAGGTCGGGCCACGACAGAGCAATCGGCCCGTGCGAAGCGCTACGAATCAGCCCAGAAAATCATTCACGACGAAGCGCTTTGGATTCCGCTCGGCTACCCGACGGCCGCAGCGCTCACGCGCCCGAACGTGACGGGCTACCGCGTGAGCCCGTTCGGACGGCAGAACTTCGCAAACGTCGCCGCCCAATAAGCACCGAGCGTCAACCGTACCGCGCCCCCCTTTTTCTGCTGGGGGCGCGTCTTTCTCTCCTATCCCCAGGCCCGCCGGCCCCCGTGCGCAAACTACGAGCCCGAACGCTGGCGGGCACGGGGCGCCTCATCTATCCTGTGTCGGATCGCCACAGCGCCTGAACTTGGTGCGGCAACCCGGACG
>CBJMQH010000543.1:0-3636 GCA_966431825.1 uncultured Trinickia sp. | reverse complement strand
ATACCCCCGAAAAAAAAGCGGCGGCCGGCGAACTCGCGTTCGCCTTCGTCGCTTTCAAACGGCCGGTCAAGAGCCGGCCTTCGTCCCGAAAGGATGTGAGGAGAATCAGAAGCGCGTCCGGATACCCGAAGTCAGCTCGACCTGATTCGTCGCACCGAACGTGCTGCCAACCTTGTAGCCACCGTGCAGGCGCATGTAGTCACCGGCCAGATACAGTTCGGTCCGCTTCGAGAGGTGATAGAACACCGAACCGTAGAGGGTTTCCTTATAGCCGTTGCCTACACCGTTCGTCTGGCTGAACGTGCCGATGTTTGCGTTCGGGATATTGCCGTCGTCGTTGTACGCCGCGTTGTGCACGCGCATCTGCTGGTAGCCGAGCTCGTAGTCGAGCGGGCCCTTCGGTGCGAGCTTGAACGAGACGGTCCACGCGTTGTCGCGACGCTTGCCGAGCGAACCTTGATCGCCGAGGTAGTGGAAGTAACCCGCGTTCACACGGAAGATGTCGAACGTGTAGTTGCCGCCGATCGACCATGTCTGGTTCGCAAACCCGGCATGGTTGACGTGGTTGTAGAAGCTCGACACGTTGAACGGGCCGCCGTTGTAGCCGATGGCAGCCTGGTAGTTCGAATTGTTAGCGAACGAGGTCGAATTGCTGAACGCATAACCGGCGCTCGCGAACAAGCCGTTGCTGAACAACTTCTTCCACGCGAGACCGTTGCTGTAGCGCGTGCCCGTCGCACTCGCCGCATAGAAGATCATCTGCTTGAAGTTGTTCGAGTTCGTCCAGCCACCCTCCTCGGTCGTCAACCTGGCGCTACCGTACGGGTCGCCATAGATCGCCGAAGCATCACGCGCGATCGTGTTCTGGAAGCCGGCCGTGAATTTGCCGAACGTCGGGTTTTCGATACCTACCCAAGCGTCACGGTCGAAAATTTGACCTGGGTCTTCTGCCTCGCCGTTCGCCACGACAAATTCGCTTTCGAGCCGGAAGATGATCTTCGAGCCACCGCCGATATCCTCCGCGCCCTTCAAGCCCCAACGGCTACCGCTGAACCACGGCTCGCCGCCGAAGCCCATGCCGACCACGTGATTGCCGTTGGCATCCGCATGCGACTGGTAGCTCGGAAAGCTCAGGTCCATCAAGCCGTACAACTGCACACTCGACTGCGCGTGTGCCGCTCCGGCCGCAGTGGCAAATGCTGCCACGGCCAATGTGCGATAGGTCCTCTTCAAGATCGTCTCCTCTGACACTGCGTTAAAAACGCTTTTGAACGGGTGCACCGCCCCTTGCGGCACCCGCCTTCCGCGTTCGATAGCGGAAATGGAGACAATCCTATGCGACCCTATCCTTCACGAAGGTTTCACGAAAAGTTAGAAACCCTAAGTGATTGCACCTACCAATTCATCCTATATTACATTTTCATTGTACATATCCTTCAACGGGATAATTCCAATCTCATACTTGACCGTGAATTGCCGAGGTATGGAGCCCTTACTCCGCATCCTTCTCTCGAAGGATGTAGCCGAGCCCGCGCAAGGTCATGATCTGTGCGCTCGACGCCGCCAGATGCTTGCGCAAGCGGTGAATGTAGATGTCGATCGCATCGGCGCTTGCCTCGTCGTCGAGGCTGTAGACGCTATCCATCAGCGCGGCCTTCGAGACGGTCTTGCCCTGCTTGAGCATCAGCGTTTCGAGAATCGCATGCTCGCGCCGGCGCAGCACGAGCGGCTCGTCGTTGCGGCGGAACTCGCGCGTCGCCGTGAGGTAATGGAGGTCGCCGCATACGAGCGAGGCCGTCTTTCCGCCGGCCTGCCGACGAATCAACGCCTTGATCCGCACCACGAGCTCGCGCGCATCGAACGGCTTCACGACGTAGTCGTCGGCGCCGGCCGTGAAGCAATCGACCTTGTCGTCGATCGAACCGTGCGCCGTGAGCATCAGCACAGGCACGTTGTCGCCGCGACGGCGCAACCGGGCCAGCACGTCCTTGCCGCTCATGCGCGGCAGACGCATATCGAGCAAGACCACGTCGTACCGTTCCGTGGAAAGCACGGCGTCGGCCGATTCGCCGTCGGGTACGCAATCGACGGCGAAGTTCTCTCCGCGCAGCAGATTGACGATCCAATGCGCAAGCTCCGTGTTGTCCTCTACGAGCAGCAGCTTCATTCCCTGTTGTCCTCAATCCTTCCATGCCGGCAGCCGCACGGTCGCCACAAGCCCGACCCGCCCGGGCCCCGATGCGAGCGTTACCGTGCCCCCGTGCGACTGCGCGATGCGCCGCACGATCGCCAGGCCGAGCCCCGTTCCCTCCATCTCGGTCGCGCCGCGGTAAAAGCGCTCGAACACGTGTGCCCGCTGCTCCGCGGGAATACCGGGTCCATTGTCGATCACTTCCAACACGACGTCGTCGGCGTCACGCCGGCAGCGCGCCGTGACGTGCCCGCCCTCCTGGGTATACCGAATCGCATTGTCGACGAGATTCGCGACCAGCGCGGCCAGCAGATGTTCGGCACCGGGCACGCGCACGTCGTCGCCGATATCGGCCCCCAAATCGATCGCGCGGCGCTCGGCCGCCACGACGAGCTCTTCGAGCACCGACGAGATGACCTGAGCCATGTCCACGCTCGTCCCGCCGGCCGTCGACGGCACCGACACCGATTCCGCCTGCGCAAGCAGCAGCAATTGATTCGTGATCTCGGTCATCTTGCGGCTCGTACGGCGGATACCGACGAGCGCTGCGCCGAGCGCCGGGTCGCCGCTCTCGCACTGGCACGCGTACTGAGCCTGCGTTTCGAGCAGCGTCAGCGGCGTGCGCAACTGGTGGGCGGCGTCGGCGATGAACTGGCGCTGCGTGCTCGCATGAAGCTTCAGGCGTGCGATGCATTGATTGATGGCGTCGACGATGGGCCGCAGTTCGGAAGGCAGATGCGCAACGGTGATCGGCCGCAATTGCATGGGCTCGCGATCGGCCACGTCGTCCTTGAGCTTCGTCAGCGGCCGCAGCTCCGTGGTCAGGCCCACGAGCACGAGCGCCACGGCCATCGCGAGCATCAACGCCTGTCGCATTAGTTGCGGGCGCCACAAGCTTTGCAGCATGGCTTCCCGCGAACCTTGCGTTTTCGCCACGACGACCGTCACCGGCAGCACGGCGCCCGAATCATACAACTGTCGCCGGTAAGCCACGGCACGCAGCGTGCTGCCGTCAAGCTGCGTGTCGTAGAAGAGCGGACCGACGCCGATTCGTTCGGGCAACGACAGTTCGGGCGATCCGCCGAGCAGCCGATTCTCGCCGGCCACGACCTTGTAGTAGACGTGATCGTGAGAAGGCGATGCGAAAATTTCGAGCGCGGCGGGCGGGATATTCGCCGCGAGGGCCCCGCTCTCCCAACTGACGTCCTCGCCGATCGTGCGGGCCGACGCCAGTAGTGCGTTGTCCTGAACGAGATTGGCTTCCTCGCGTGCCGCCTCGTAGGCCATCGAGCCCGGGACGAGCACGAATCCGGCGAGCGGGAGAAGGACCCAGAGCAGCAGACGCGCGCGCAGGCTGTGCAGCATATCAATACGTCCAGGGCCGCTTCCGAACCAACGATACGCCCGCAGGTTGCGGCGGGCGCGAATGCGCCAACGCGCAACCG
>CBJMQH010000542.1:0-3654 GCA_966431825.1 uncultured Trinickia sp. | reverse complement strand
CAAGCACGACCACGCCGGCGAAACCCAGGACCAGGCCAGCGATGCGGGACGGCGAGAATCGTTCGCCGTGCCATACCCGCGCCGCCACGGCAGCAAACAGCGGCGCCGCCGCATTGAGCACGGCACCGAAGCCCGCCGTCAGCCTCAACTCCGCATAGGCGAACAGGCAGAGCGGCACGGCGGCATTCAGCAGACCTAATGCCAGCAGATGTCGCCAATGAAGCCGCAAGGCGGCAAGTTCGCGGCGCATGGCCAAGACCGGCAAAAGACAACACGAAGCGACCGCCACACGCAGTCCAATCAACGCGACCGGACCGAACTGCGGCGCGGCGACGCGCAGAAACAGGAATGCGCCGCCCCACAGGGCGGCGAGCGTCAGCAATTCCAACGCGTCACTGCGGCGCATGGGGCGTGCCGTACGGTTCGTTGCCCTCAAGCATCGTGCGTCGCCGGAACGGGGCGGCGCGCCCATTCCCCGATTTCATAGAACAGCTTATGAACGGTCTCGTTGAACGGTGCATCCTTGAGCCGGCTGCCGATCAACGCGTGCAAGGCATTACCGCT
Organism: uncultured Trinickia sp.; assembly: GCA_966431825.1. Taxonomy (GTDB): domain Bacteria; phylum Pseudomonadota; class Gammaproteobacteria; order Burkholderiales; family Burkholderiaceae; genus Trinickia. The sequence continues at coordinate 3,090 of CBJMQH010000542.1, read as the reverse complement.
CGCCCCGCTCGCCACGGCGGCATGCAGCAGATTGCGCACGTACGCCTCGAGTTCGCTTGCGCGGTTATAAGGCAGCGGGCTGCGAGGGTCCTGCAGAAACGCCACGAGATCGCGCACGCCGACATCGAGCAGGCGGTCGATATCCCAGCCGACACGGTTCTGCTCCCCGGTCACCGAAAACGGGTTCCCCTCGTAGGGAGACGTCCGCAAGCCGAGTTCCGCAGCGATCATCGCAGCGACGAGCGGTGCCATCAGCACACCGTTCCGATAGGTGCCGGTGGCGATATATAGATTCTCGACGCGCGTTTTGCCGACGAGCGGCCGCTTGAACGTGGCGATCGGCCGAAAACCGACCCGGATCTGCTCGATGCGGCTGGTACGAACGTCGGTGTTGATCTGGTGGATTGCCTCGTCGAACAGACCGTGCAGCTCGCCGGGCTGGACTTTGGCCTCGGCATCCTCGTCCGTGCCCGTGAAATTCGTGGCGCCGACATAGAGGCAGCCCGTCCCGGGCCGCGGCACGAGGTGGATGCCGCACGCAAACGTTCGGTTCGGCGTGCGTATCGTATGGGCGACTGCCGGTGCACCGCTTACCAAACACGACACGCCCTTGCCGAAGCCGACGCCGGGCAATGCCGCGTCGTCGACGAGCGATGGATCGAGGCAGTCCAGCGAACGCGATCCGTTCGCGAGGATCACCGCGTCCGCGGCTATCGCGCTCCCGTCCACGAGCTCGACGCGCCAGGCGCGGCCTTCGGGCTTTGCCGTCACAACCGTTGTGTCGAGATGGCGGTAGCGCTCGCGATGGGCCAGCGCCGCGATCATCGCATCGAGCAGTTCGCCTGAATGAATGGCGTGCTCGTTGTTCAGGAAGAGGCACATCGACGGCGCGTAGAGCGGCGCCGGCTTGAGTCCGGGCACGTCGGCCACGTCGATCCATTCGGCGGGCTCGCCACGGCGCGCTGCCTCGTCGTGCATCAGGCGAATCGCGTCGCGATCGCGCGCGCCGACGTTGTTCGCGATGATGATCGTGCCGTCGACTTGCGACACGCGCGCGCCCGAGCGCTCGCGCAGCCGTTCGAGCCACGCCGGATAGTAGCGCTGTGCAGCGAGCCGAAAGTCGAATTCCGCCATTTCCTCGGGACCGTCGTCGGCCGACAGCTCGCCGAACGCGCCCAGCATCGCGCCTGCGGCACGCGAAGCCGAAAGTGTATCGCCCTCGCGCGGAAAGACGTTGATCACGTTCGCGCCGTGCTCGCTCAGTTCGAGTGCGATCGCAAGGCCCACCACGCCGCCACCGATAACTACGATATTTTGCATGCCGTCACTCCTCGTATGCCGCCGCTTCGGCGCGCGTAGGTTGTTGCTTTCTGTATTCGAAGACACCGTCGAAGCTCTGCACGAGGTGCGCGCCCATCGTCGTAGGCGCATAGCGCGCCGGGTTTTCAGCCGTGACGAACTGAGGCAGGGGCTCGACGAGACAATCGAAGTCGGGGTCGAAGAAGAAATTCAGCGAATGACGCGTGCGGCCCGACACGTTGAGTACGCGGTGCGGCGTGGCGCGCCAATGATCGTTCGTCCACATCCCTGTCACGTTGCCGAGCAAGCACGTGAAGGTGCCGGGAATACGCGGTGCGCGATGCCACCGGCCACGCGGGTCGCAGACTTCGAGCCCCTCTTCGTCGATCTGCCAGATGACCGTGATGATTCCGTAATCCGTGTGGGGACCGCAGCCGATGGCACCACCCGTTTCGTGCGGCGGCTGCTGCGGATAACGGGCGGCACGCAGTTGCGCAAGCGGCTTGCCCGTGCGTTCGGCGAAGTAGGTGTTGGGCAAGCCGAGCGCCAGCGCGAAGAGCTCGCTCAAGTTCCCGCACATCGCGAGCCATTCGCGGTACAGCCATGACAGCGTGGGTCGCAGCAACGGCTGGGCCGCCGGCCACGCGTTCGGACCGTGAAAGAACTTGCCGGCACGAACATCGGGATCCTCGAGACCGAGCTCGAGCGCCATATCGAAGGCTTCCTTGATGTCCTTGATGCTGCTGCCGTAGGCGGTCTCGCCGCCTGCCGGCACATAGCCGCGATGAAACGGCGATTTCGCAATGTCGATCGCCATTTTGTCGACAAGCGGCAGGTCGAAGAACCCGCGCACGGCAATCTCTGCCTGCGTCAACAAATCTTGGGGAATGCCGTGATTCTCTACATAAAAGAATCCGTTCTCCTGGCATACCGTACCGAGCGCAAGCGCCAAATCCCGCTTGTATTGTTCATCGCGCGTACCCAACGCGGCAAGGTTGACAACCGGCAAGCACCGGCTTTCGTCGAAATATCTGACACATGGACCGCAATCGGATCTACTAGCCACACTTTCTCCTTTATTCGTTTTCCGCGCCGCACGTCAACTAATTATTGTTTTTGAACACAAAAACTCCGGGCGAAGACCAGCCTGGGAGTCGCATCCCATCGCCTGCCAGTACGCTGACCGCCCTAGGTTCGCGCAATCAGGTCTGTCAGACCTGCCACACAATGCTTGGGCTAAGCATGGATCACAAACAAGCCACCTAGCGCGGTTACATTTTCAAAACATACTAACGCGCTGATTGAATGGATCCGATTCCACGCCATGTAACGATATGTAAAAAATATTTTTGAGATAAAAGATTAGCGAAGAATATTCCGAAAACGTTTTACACGAACAGCAATAAATCCCGACTAATAAAAATTGAAAATGGACTCAAAACCACAGGCAACACGCCGCCAAATCAGCCCGATAAGCATTTGAGCCTAGAATCGTAATGGGCGACACATTGCCTTCAGAGTGGGGCAGTGCGTCGCTCAGACGGCGACGACGATCTTGCCGAACTGGGCATTCGGTTCGCGATCTGAATGGCAGCGAGTCCGAGATTGCTCGACGCCGCCGTCACAGCCACGAAGTCGCCCGTTTTCCGACCTGGCAGAAGATGGCGATATCCGACACTCGGCTTGACCCCGCCATGAGCGCATTCCTCGCCGAACGGGGTTGCCTATGACCGCAGGCCCGTTCAACGCGGCATCCGACGAAACGGCCGTGCGCGTCGCGCTCTGGCGCGC
>CBJMQH010000541.1:0-3663 GCA_966431825.1 uncultured Trinickia sp. | reverse complement strand
TCCTGCGCATCATCTTGCCGCCGCTGACGCCGGCGTTGCTGACGGGATTCGCCCTCGCGTTCGCGCGTGGTCTCGGCGAGTACGGCTCGGTGATCTTCATCGCCGGCAACATCCCGATGCGCTCCGAGGTCGTGTCGTTGCTCATCGTGACGAAGCTCGAACAATACGATACGGCCGGCGCAACGGCGCTCGCGGTCGTCATGCTCGTCGCTTCGTTCGGCATCCTGTTTTTCATCAACGCGTTGCAATGGCGCTGGCAGCGGCGCATGACGGGCGCGGCACGTCGACATGCTTTGCCGCGCGTCGCCGGCGCAGGCGCAGGCGAGCCGCAAGGAGGTACCGTATGAGCGAGTCGGCAGCCGTTTCTCAAACGCGGGCCGCAGCGCAAAGCGCATTCATGGGCGCGTCCAGCCCGGCATTCGGGCCGCGGCTTGTGCGCGTGACGCTGATCGCGGCAGCCCTGTTGTTCCTTGCACTCTTTCTCGTGGTGCCGCTGGCCGCGGTCTTCGCACAGGCTTTCAGCAAGGGCGTGTCCGCGTATTTCGCGTCGTTGGCGGACCCCGACGCACGCGCGGCGATCGTGTTGACGCTCGTCGTGACGGCGATTGCGGTGCCCTTGAACGTCGTCTTCGGCCTCGCCGCATCGTGGGCCATTGCCAAATTCGAATTCAAGGGCCGCGCACTGCTGGTGACGCTGATCGATTTGCCGTTTTCAGTGTCGCCCGTGATTTCGGGTCTCGTCTATGTCCTGCTGTTCGGCGCACAAGGGTGGTTCGGCCCTTGGCTCGAGGCCCACGGTATTCAGATCGTGTTCGCGGTGCCCGGCATCGTGCTGGCGACGGTGTTCGTCACCTTTCCGTTCGTCGCCCGCGAGCTGATCCCGCTGATGCAGGCGCAAGGCACCGACGAAGAAGAGGCCGCGCGCGTGCTCGGCGCATCGGGCTGGCAAATCTGGCGCCGCGTGACGCTGCCGAACATCAAATGGGGCGTCCTGTACGGCGTCATTCTGTGCAACGCGCGTGCGATGGGCGAGTTCGGCGCCGTGTCCGTCGTCTCGGGCCACATTCGCGGCCAGACCGACACGATGCCGCTGCACGTCGAAATTCTCTATAACGATTACAACGCGCCGGCCGCGTTCGCCGTGGCGTCGCTGCTCGCCTTGCTTGCGCTCGTCACACTCGCGCTCAAGCTGCTCGCCGAGCACCGCATCGCTGCGCAGATCAAAGCGCGCGGCGCCGAAGCGGCCGATGACCGCCCACCGATCGATTGAGCCCAGAAGAGGTTGAACATGGCTATCCTCGTGCGCCACTTGCGCAAGACATTTGGCGACCACACGGCACTCGACGACGTGTCGCTCGACTTCGGAAGCGGCGAGCTCGTCGCCTTGATCGGCCCGTCGGGCTGCGGCAAGACCACGCTGCTGCGCGTGATCGCCGGACTCGAGACCGCCGATGCAGGCGAGGTCGTCCTGCACGGACGCAACGTGAGCGCGCTCGATGCGCGCGCGCGCCAGGTCGGCTTCGTGTTCCAGCACTACGCGCTGTTTCGCCATATGACGGTGTTCGACAACGTGGCCTTCGGGCTGCGTGTCAAGCCGCGCGGCGAGCGGCCGAGCGAAGCGGCCATTCGGGAAAAGGTGCGCGAGCTGCTCACGCGCGTGCAGTTGGATACGCTTGCTCACCGGTATCCTGCCGAGCTTTCGGGCGGTCAGCGGCAGCGTATCGCGCTTGCGCGGGCGCTGGCCGTCGATCCGAAGGTATTGTTGCTCGACGAGCCCTTCGGTGCGCTCGATGCGAAAGTGCGCAAGGAACTGCGCGCGTGGCTGCGACGCCTGCACGATGAACTCGCGATTTCGACGTTGTTCGTGACGCACGATCAGGAAGAGGCGCTCGATGTGGCCGATCGGATCGTCGTCATGAACCACGGCCGGGTCGAGCAGACGGGTACGCCGCAAGCGGTCTATGATGCCCCCGCGACGCCCTTCGTCTATTCGTTCCTCGGTGCGACGAATCGATTCGAGGGACGCATGGCGCCCGACGGTTTCATCCTCGACGGCCCGCAACAGAGCCAAGGCCAACGAGGACTGTCTGATGCCGGCGTTTGGGCCGCACGCGGCTCGGGCGCGGCTTACGCGTACGCGCGACCGCACGAGCTGGCCCTGCATCGCCAAGGCACTGGGCCGGCGGACGGTATTCGGGCGGACGTGCGCCGCGTGATCGTGCGCGGCGCTTCGGTGCGCGTCGAACTCAGTGCTGCCTCGGGCGCGATCGAGGCTGAAATGGACCGCGGCGCCTGGCAAGCCCTGGCGCTCGCTGAAGGCGACGGCGTGACCGTCGTGCCGCGCGCGCTGCGGGTATTCGAAGCCGGGTGACGACGGCCCGCGAGACCGCACGACGCTGGACAAGATAGACAGAACACATTCATAAAACGCAACGCGAACGACCCTGTCAAGACGAGGTAAGCCGTGAACTTCCAGCAATTGCGCTTCGTGCGCGAAGCCGTACGCCGCAACCTGAACCTGACCGAAGTGGCCAATGTGCTGTACACCTCGCAGTCCGGGGTGTCGAAGCAGATCAAGGATCTCGAGGACGAACTCGGCGTCGATATCTTCGTGAGGCGCGGCAAGCGCCTGACCGGACTGACGGAACCGGGCAAGGCCGTGCACCGGCTCATCGAACGCATGTTGCTCGATGCGGAGAATCTGCGGCGCGTGGCCCGGCAGTACGCCGACGAGGATACAGGGCACCTCGTCGTCGCAACGACGCACACGCAGGCACGTTATGCGTTGCCGAAGGTCGTGCGGCAGTTCACCGAAGTGTTCCCGAAGGTGCATCTGGCACTGCGTCAGGGCAGCCCGCGGCAGATCGCGCAAATGTTGATCGACGGCGAGGCCGACATCGCGATCTCGACCGAGGCGCTCGACCGCCACGCCGATATCGTCGCGTTCCCGTGCTACTCGTGGCACCACGTCGTGGTCGTGCCGAAACAGCATCCGCTCGTCGGTCGATCGGACCTCACGCTCGAAGACGTGGCGGAGTACCCGATCGTCACCTACGACCGCGATTTCACGGGGCGCTCGCACGTGGACGAAGCGTTCGCTCAGGCGGGCGCCTTGCCCGACGTCGTGCTCACGGCAATCGATGCGGACGTCATCAAGACGTACGTCGAACTTGGCATGGGCGTGGGCATCGTTGCGGCGATGGCCTACGATCCGAAGCGCGACACCGAACTCGTCGCCCTCGACACGCAGCATCTGTTCACCGCGAGCACGACACGCGTGGGCGTACGGCGCGGTGCGATCCTGCGGGCTTACGCGTATCGGTTCATCGAAATGTTCGCGCCGCAGCTGTCGCAGGCCGAGATTGCCGATCAGATGCGCGAAGCGGCCTGATCGCAGTCAGGGGCCCGCCGTGCATATAGAATGGCGGCCATGAATACGAACGCACTTTCCTCCGCACCCGCGGCTTTGCCGCGTATCGCCGTCCTCGCAACGGGCGGCACCATTGCCGGATCGGCCGCCGATGCGGCGCAAACGTCCGGCTACCAGGCCGGCGTCGTCGGCGTCGATCGTTTGCTCGCCGCCGTGCCGGGGCTTGCCCGCATCGCGCAGATCGAAGCCGAGCAAGTGGCGAGCATCGACAGCAAGGACCTCGACGTCGCCCT
>CBJMQH010000540.1:0-3672 GCA_966431825.1 uncultured Trinickia sp. | reverse complement strand
AAGAAGGCGATGGCTTGCGTGGCGGAATTCGGGCGTGACAATTTCGACGCGCCGCTCGAACAATTCCCGGGCAAGAAAGCGTTCATCAATGACACGATCGAGCAGGTGCGTCGCAATCTGAATGGGATCATTGCCGAGATGAACCGGATGTCGGCCGAGCACGACAAGGGCGATATCGACGTGATGATCGCGTCCGAGAAGTTCGATGGTGCGTTCCGCACGATGGCCGAGGGCATCAACCGCATGGTCGGCGGCCACATCGCGGTGAAGAAGAAGGCGATGGCTTGCGTGGCCGAATTCGGGCGCGGCAATTTCGAAGCGCCGCTCGAACAGTTTCCGGGCAAGAAGGCATTCATCAACGACACGATCGAGCAGGTGCGTCGCAACTTGAAGGCGCTGATTACCGACACGGCTTCGCTCGTTGCTTCGGCTCGCGCAGGGCAGCTCGGTACGCGCGCCGATGCGAATGCGCATCAGGGCGACTTCCGTCGCATCGTCGAAGGTATCAACTCGACGCTGGACGCGGTCATCGAACCGCTGAACGAAGCGAGCCGGGTACTCGCAGCCATCGAATGCGGCGACCTGACGCAAACGGCCAGCATCGCGTTCGAGGGGCAGCTCAGGGCGCTTTGCGAGAGCGTGAACAGCACGGCGGCCAAGCTCGGCGAAGTCGTGGACGAGGTCAACGGGGGGGCAATGGCGCTCGCCAACGCCTCCGAGGAAGTCAGCGCAGCCGCGCAGTCGCTCTCGCAGGCCGCCAGCGTGCAGGCTGCGAGTGTCGAGGAGACAAGTGCATCGCTCGAGCAAATGACTGCATCGATTTCTCAGAACACCGAAAATGCGCGCGTGACCGATGGCATGGCCAGCAAGGCTGCCAGCGAAGCGAACGAGGGCGGCGAGGCGGTCAAGGCGACGGTCGGCGCGATGAAGCAGATCGCACAGAAGATCGGCATCATCGACGACATCGCCTATCAAACGAACCTGCTGGCACTGAACGCCGCCATCGAAGCCGCGCGTGCTGGCGAGCACGGCAAGGGCTTTGCGGTCGTGGCCGCCGAGGTCCGCAAGCTCGCGGAGCGCAGCCAGGTCGCGGCGCAGGAAATCGGCAATGTCGCGGCGTCGAGCGTCGAGTTGGCCGAGAAGGCCGGGCACTTGCTCGACCAGATGGTGCCGAATATTCGCAAGACGTCGGACCTCGTTCAGGAGATCACGGCTTCGTCGGAGGAGCAATCGGCCGGGGTCAACCAGATCAACAGTGCCGTCGCGCAGCTGAGCCAGACCACGCAGCAAAACGCATCGAGTTCCGAAGAGCTTGCCGCGACGGCGGAAACGATGAACACGCAGACCACACAGTTGCAGCAGACGATGAGCTTCTTCAAAGTCCGCGCCGGCGACACGCATCGGCCCGCGGCGACGCGACGCCCGAACGCGACGCCTGCGCCTGCCAGTGCGAAAGCACGCTCTGCACTGCGCCCGATGCCGCTGCACGCCGCGCCGCTTGGCGACGACGACGCGCTGGCTCGCCTCGACGAGGGGCACTTCGTTTCGTACTGATTGTTCGTGCTCGGGTATCGGCGGCTTGCCGCCGCCCGACGCGCACCGATGGCGTTGGAAAAATGAATCCGATTACCGATGCCGAATTTCGGCAATTTCAGATGTTCATTTTCGACGCGGCAGGCATCAGCCTGGCGCCGGCGAAAAAGGCGCTCGTGAGCGGTCGGCTGGCCCGGCGCCTGCGCGCGTGCCAGGTCGAAAGCTACGGTGCCTACTTCGCACTCCTTTCGAGCGATGAGCATCGCGCGGAACGGCAGATTGCCATCGATTTGCTGACGACGAACGAAACCTATTTCTTTCGCGAACCCAAGCACTTCGAATTTCTCGCCGCGGTCGCGTCCGAGGCGCGAAGCCCTGTATTCAGGACTTGGAGCGCAGCTTGTTCGAGCGGCGAGGAAGCGTACAGTATCGCGATGGTGCTCGCCGATCGCCTTGGCGGCAAACCGTTCGAGGTGGTGGGCACGGACATCAGCACACGCATGCTGCATGCAGCTCAATGCGCACATTACCCCGACATTCGGGCGAGGCAGATGCCGGTTGATTACCGCAAGCGATTTTGCCTGCGCGGCACCGGTCCTCAGGAAGGCACGCTGCTTGTCGAACGCGCGCTGCGCCAGCATGTACGCTTCGCTCAGGCGAACCTCGTGGCGCCGCTGCCCGATCTCGGGCGCTTTGACATGGTCTTCCTGCGCAACGTGATGATCTACTTCGACGCTGCAACCAAGCGCGAGGTAGTCCAGCGCGTTTCTTCCCTGTTACGCCCCGGCGGCCACCTTTGTATCGGACACTCGGAAAGCTTGCACGATCTGGGCTTGGACCTCATGCCGGTCTCGCCGTCGATCTTTCGCAAGCCCGAACGCGCCACGCATTAAGGCACATTAACGATGAGTCGAATCCGTGTATTGATCGTGGACGATTCCGCGGTTGTAAGACAGGTGGTGTCGGGCGTGCTGACGTCTTCCGGCATCGAGGTCATGGATGCCGTTTCGGACCCCATCGCTGCGATGACGCGTCTTGCCCGCGGGTGGCCCGACGTCATCCTGCTCGACGTCGAAATGCCGCGTATGGACGGCATTACCTTCCTGAAGAAGATCATGGCCGAGCGCCCGACGCCTGTGGTCATCTGCTCGACGCTGACGGAAAAGGGCGCACGCACGACGATGGATGCGCTCGCCGCCGGTGCCGTCTCGGTGGTTGCCAAACCGCGGTTGGGCCTCAAGCAGTTCCTGCTCGAATCGGCCGACGAGTTGGTCTCGACGGTCCGCGCCGCGGCCCGTGCCAATGCGTCCCGGCTGGCGCGCCGGCAACCCGTTGCCGCCCCGCCGCCGAAGCATTCGGCCGACGCCGTGCTGCCCCCGGGCGCGCCCAGTGCGTTGTCGCAGACGACGGAGCGCATTGTGGCGATCGGCACTTCGACGGGCGGTACGCAGGCACTGGAAGTGGTGTTGACTGCGCTGCCGCGCGTCTCGGCCGGTATCGTGATCGTTCAGCACATGCCGGAGAAATTTACGGCTGCCTTTGCTGAGCGTCTGAATCAAATCTGCGAAATCGAGGTCAAGGAGGCCGAGCCGAACGACCGCGTGGTCCAGGGCCGCGCGCTCATCGCGCCGGGCGGAAAGCATCTGACCGTGCGGCGCAGCGGCGCCCAACACTTCGTGGACGTCATCGATGGGCCGCTCGTCAATCGTCATCGTCCGTCGGTCGACGTACTCTTTCGTTCGGTCGCGCGTTGTGCGGGCCGCAATGCGCTGGGCATCATCATGACGGGCATGGGCGACGACGGCGCTGCCGGGCTCGCCGAAATGCATACCGCAGGCGCACGAACGATCGCACAGGACGAGGAAAGCTGCGTGGTGTTCGGCATGCCGCGCGAGGCGATCAAGCGCGGCGGCGTCGACAAGGTCATTCCCCTCTCTGCGATCAGCCAAGAGATCGCATCGGTGATGTATCACCGCGCCTGAGCGCAAGCGAGGGACGCGCGCCGAGCAGCGTGTGCGCCGTCGAGCCCGCTTGCATGCAACAACGATAGACAAGCCGTAAGCGCATCGAGCCGCAACGACTTGGATCGTTGCGGCTCGATGGTGCGCGCCCGGTCAGTGCGCGGACGCGGCCTGTGCC
>CBJMQH010000539.1:0-3674 GCA_966431825.1 uncultured Trinickia sp. | reverse complement strand
CGCCTACTGCCAGGATAACGAACTATCGTGGATCGACTGGCGCGTAGCGGACTCGGCCCAAGGCCGCGCACTGACCGCTTTCGTTGCGCGTCTGGTCGCGTTGCGCAAGCAGCATCCGCTGCTGCGCGAAACGCATTTCCTGCAGCCGGACCACGAAGTGTTGCCGGGCATCCATGCGGCCGACTGGTTCGATCGCGAGGGCAAAACGCTCAACAATGGCGACTGGCACGCAGCGCAAGGCCAAACGCTCGCGCTGCGCCGCGCGGGCCCCGATGCAGCCGGACGACTCGAAGTGTTGATGCTGCTCTACAACGCGTCCGCAGACGCGCTCACGTTCACCCTCCCACCGCCGCGTCTGGAATGGAACGTGCTGATCGATACGACAGTGCCCGAAACGGCAAACCACGGCGTTTCGAGCGAAGCCGTGTGCGTGGGATCGCACGGCTTCGTTTTGCTCGCAGCACCCGTACCCAACCGCCACGATCCACCTAAGCCGCCGACGCCTGCCTGACCGGCAACGAAGGCCCGGTACTGCCGAGGAACAGACAACATGTCCGCCAATCCGTCCGACCGCTATGTTTATCGCCTGCCGTTCGGCGCGCAGTTGACCGAGACGCGATCGAGTGCACAGACGCGTACGCGCTTTCGCGTATGGGCGCCGTCGTCCCCGGAAGCCACGCTGCAAGTCGAGTACGACGGGCACAGCAGGACCCTCGACATGGCCCGCGACGCAAGCGGATGGTTTACAGCCGAAGCTGCCTGCGGCGCGGGTGCGCGCTACCGCTACCGTTTCGGCGACAGCGCCGACTATGTGCCTGACCCGGCATCGCGCTTCCAACCGGAGGGCGTGCACGGCCCCAGCGAAGTCGTCGATCCGCTCGCCTATGCGTGGCGCAATCCGCAATGGTCAGGCCGCCCGTGGGAAGAAATGGTGATTTATGAACTCCACGTCGGTGCGCTCGGCGGCTACCGGCAGTTGGCAGAGCGTTTGCCGAAGCTCGCTGAGCTCGGCATCACGGCCATCGAGCTGATGCCCGTGAACGAATTCCCTCGCCGGCGCAACTGGGGCTACGATGGGGTGCGGCCCTTCGCACCGGCCTCGGCCTACGGCCGTCCGGAAGAGCTGAAGGCGCTGATCGATCGCGCCCACGAACTCGGATTATGCGTGCTGCTCGACGTCGTCTACAACCACTTCGGCCCCGACGGCAATTATCTGGCGCAGTACGCACGCCCGTTCTTCCGCGAGGACCGGCCGACACCGTGGGGCCCGGCCATCGATTTCCGGCGCCCGGAGGTCAGCGAATTCTTCGTCAGCAATGCCCTGTATTGGCTGCTCGAATATCGGTTCGACGGCTTGCGTTTCGACGCGGTGCATGCGATCGCCGACGACGACTGGCTGCGCACCTGTGCCAGCCGCATCCGTGCCGCGGTGGGAGCCGAGCGGCATGTGCATCTCGTCCTCGAAAACGAGCGCAACACGGCGAGTTTGCTGCGCGAGCACTTCGACGCGCAATGGAACGACGACGCGCATAACACGCTGCACGTGCTGCTGACCGGCGAGCACGAAGGCTATTACGCGGCGTATCAGGAAGAGCCGATCGCCAAGCTCGCACGCGTGCTTGGCGAAGGCTTCGTCTATCAGGGCGAGCCATCGCCGATCCATGAGGGTGAACCACGCGGCGAACCGAGCGCGGCGCTTGCGCCCACGAAGTTCGTCATGTTCCTGCAAAACCACGATCAGGTCGGAAATCGGGCGTTCGGCGAGCGGCTGCGCGCGCTTTGCGAGCCGCAGCCGCTGCGTGCTGCGACGGCGCTGCTGCTGCTTTCGCCGCACATTCCGCTGCTGTTCATGGAAGAGGAATATGGCTCGACACAGCCGTTCCTCTTTTTTACCGACTATGGCGGCGAGCTCGCCGATGCCGTGCGCGAAGGCCGGCGTCGCGAGTTCAGCCGGTTCTCGTCGTTCAGCAATCCTGAAAAGCGCGCAAGCATCCCGGATCCCAACGCCGTGCAGACGTTCGCGATGTCTTCGGCATCGTGCGATTGCTCGGCGCAGGACGAACCGGAAAAGCCGCGCACAGAGGCCCCCAGCGAGCGGGAAACGTGGCGACACTTCTATCGTTCGGCGCTGGCAGTACGCGCCAAGCTGATCGCGCCGCGTCTGGCCGGCGCGCGCGCGCTCGGCGCGCAAGTGCTGCGGGCCGCAGGAGGACAAGACGCCTGCGCCGTTCTGGCACGTTGGCGCCTGGCCGACGGGCAAACGCTTTCCATTGCGCTGAACCTCGGCTCGGAGCCCGTGCCGCTCGCGCAGGCGCCGTATGGGACGATCGTGTTCGAAACGCCGCCGCGCGCACGAGACAGACTCGATGCGGGCAGCCTGCCGGAGAGCGCCTGCGTGGCCTGGATTACCGGTGACGTCAACGATTACGCGCTGCATCACGACACGCACGCAGCGCCGACGCACGAGCGTACGTCATGACGACGCGCACCACTCAATCACCGCTTGCGCCGCCGGGGCGCGAGACCATCGAAAGGATCGCCTCGCGCGCGGGCTTTGAAGTGCATTGGGAAGATGCGCACCGCAAGACGCATCGTGTCCCCGCACAGACACTGGCCGCGCTGCTCGATGCGATGGGCTTGCCTTGCGGCACGCGCGACGAGGCCGAGCACAGCCTTGCCACGCTCGAAGCCGAACGCAACGGCGCACAGCTACCGCCGCTCGTGACGGCCGAATGCAATCGAGCGATCGGCATCCCCGAAGCGGCGGTACGGCCGAACAGCCGCTACCGCATCGAACTCGAAGGCGGCGCTCGCATGGAGGGCCGAATAGCCAAATCGGACGGGGACACCGTCAATCTGCCGGCCGTGTCCGTACCCGGATATCACACCTTGGTGATAGACGATCGCCCCGTACAACTCGCCGTCGCGCCCTCCCGCTGTTATACGGTGGCCGATGCATGTCGCGCCATCGCGCAGGCCGATGCGGGCAGCACGCCCTTAGCGTCGGGTCGCCCAAGCGCACGAGGCGCGGTGGAGCCGACGATCTGGGGCATCGCTGCACAGGTCTACGGGCTGCGTCGCACCGGCGACGGCGGCATCGGCGATTTTTCCGCGTTGGCGCAGTTCGCCGAACGCGCCGCGCGTTGCGGCGCGCATGCGCTGGCAGTGAGTCCGACGCATGCGATGTTCAGCGCCGAGCCGCGCAAATTCAGCCCCTATGCGCCGTCGTCGCGGCTCTTCATCAATGTCGCGCACATCGATCCTGCCGCCGTCCTCGGGCTTGACGCCGCGCAGGCGGCACTCGATGCCGCCCACGCACGCGATGCATGGGCCACGATGGAAGGGTTCTCGCTGATCGATTGGCCCGGCGCTTTCGCATGGCGTCTGAAGGTGCTGCGTGCGCTTTTCGAACGTTTTTGCGCTCGCGAGCGAAACGCGCACGGCGCACTCGCGCGCGACTTCGAGGGCTTCCTCACGCGCGGCGGACAGTCGCTCGAAAACCACGCGCGCTTCGAAGCGCTCGATGCGCTCGAGCGTGCCCGCTCCGGTGTGGGACATTGGCGCGACTGGCCGCCAGAGTATTCGCATCCGCGCCACCGCGAGGTCGAAACGTTCGCCCGCGACGCCACCCCGCCCGTCACCGATGGGAAAAAGCCGGACGGCTTCGTCGTCCT
>CBJMQH010000538.1:0-3684 GCA_966431825.1 uncultured Trinickia sp. | reverse complement strand
CAGGCTTCGACGTGATCAAGCTGCCGTATCTCGCCGCACGGCTTTCGTTCGCCATCCAGCAAGTGCAGGGGCCGCCGGCCTGGATGCAGGCCGCCAACGAGAATTTCGCTATGACGATCGGCCCCCAGCGTTCGTCGCAACCGGGCCCCGTTGCGCACCGCACCGAACGCTACGGCATTCACCTGCACTATCAGCCGGGCGGCGAACGCTACGAAGGCGCCTCGTCCGCAGGAGGCTCGAAGAGCTGGGCCGACGACAAGGTACTCGATGCCGGAGCGGTCGGAACGTTCGATCAGCATGCCCTCGATGCCGGCCAACCGATCGTCAACGGCGCCTCGGGTTCGGCCAACATCCTGGCGTTTCTGCACCGCCACCTGGCGGCGCGCGACTCCGAACACGACGAGGGCGCCGGCATGCTTGCGGCACTCATGTTCCTCGTCTACGACGGCGGCCACTCGATCAACGAGGTGCTCGGCGTCTACGAATCGATTCGCCGCGCCGACGCGCAAACGCAGCACAGCGGCATGGCCGGCTGGGATGCAGGGACAAGCGAAATCGTCCCGGCGCACGCGGATTCGATCGCATCGATGCTGCGGGCTACTTCCCTGGAAGGCACGACGTTCGAGGCAAGAGCCGGGCATTTGGCCAACTACCGGCTCGACTATGCCGCCGTGGCTGAGCTCGCAGGCAATGACGACGATCGATCAGCCGTCGAGCGCGCGTTCGAGCACGCACTGGCAAAAACCGTCGACCATTTCGAGGCACATAGCCACTTCGCGGCGCGCAACCTCGAATTAGCCGCGCAGTATTGGGCACCGGAACAGGATTAACCACACAGAAGGAAGGACAAACGTCATGAGACCCCACGCAGCATCGACAAGCGGCTACGGCAATGTGGCCGAAATCGAAGAATACGACTCGGCACACGGCACGCCGTCGGCCCACCCGCAACACTACGAGCACGCGCTTTACGCGCACTACTACAACAACACGCCAGTTCACGTCGGGGCGGCATCGACGCCAGGCTCGAGTTCGCAAGGGGCCGCGCATCGCCCCTCGGGGCAATCCGGACGCTCCAAACTGGGCAGGCTGGCAAGACAGTTGGGATTGCGTAACCGCCGGTCGGCGCCTTCGCCGGCATCGACCGTGCCGCCCAGCAGTGCGCACTCCCCGGCACAAGCGCAGCTTCAGAACCTGGCGGCGATGATCGGGCAAGCACAAAGCAGCAGCGCACATTTGAGCTGGCACGAACGGCAAGACCAACTCAGGGGCAAGAGCATCGATCCACGCGTCGCGTCGCCGCATATGGACCACGTCGAATTCGACGGCATTGGACGGATTCAGAACTTCAACGCGCCCGGCGTACCAGGAAATGTGCTCGACGCGCTCGAAGCAGCGCAAACCGTGCCGCTCACGCACGTGAACTCGCCGGCCCCGCGCGAAGTCACGAAGACGGAGCGCGACAGCCTCGTTCAGTTCATGGCGCTGCTGCGCAGGGTGCCGGGGGAAGCGGCGCACGCGCTGTTCCACGAAGGCAAATCGATCTGGCTGTCGGGCAACGTGACCAAGGACGTTACGGCCGACTATTTCAGGCGCGCTGCCAGCACGATGCGCGATCTTCCCGGCGTACGTAAATTGGCGAAAAACCTCCTCAAGCACGCGCAGAGCGAAAAGTCGCTGCCTCAGTACCACGAGAATCTGTATGGCCGCAAATTCGACTCGGAAATAGCACACGCGTTGATCAGCAACCCGCCGCCCTCGATGCTCAAAGCCACGCGCGCGGTGGCGAAGACATTGATCCGTCGCTTCGAGCCGTTGTTCGCATCGCTCAGCGATTTCGACAAGTTGGATTTTCTCGACAGCATCCACAGGTGGGTCGACGACGATGTGCGCCCGTGGTTTTCGCAGATACCGGAAATAAACGCCTTCCTGGAGAATCCGTCATTGGAGGGCGTGTTGGACGCGCTGCGCAAGGTCGACAGCGGTATCGACGTACTGAAGGTCAATTTTCTTGCGGTCCAGCTTTCGATGCTTGGCCGCAATACGGCATCCAAGGATTGGATGGCGTTCGCCGACGTGAACTACGACTCTGTCGTGATCCCTCAGCGCTCGACGTATGAGACGAACCATGAGTTGCAAACGCAGGGATACGGCATCCGTCTTCATTATCAGCCCGAGTACGAGCCGACCCCGCAATTCGGGCACGGCAAGAGCTGGACCGACGCCAGAACGCCCAATTTCGACATGCTCTCGGCATTCGAAGACATGGCATTGTCCAACGGCCATCCGGTCGTCAACGGCGCGTCGGGATCGACGAACATCATGGCGTTCATGCTCCGCCACATAGCCCAGACGAACCCGCGTTTCGACGTTAATTCGGCCTTGCTCGGCACCATGTCGTTCCTCGTCTTCGACGGCGGTCATTCGTTTAACGAAGCAATGAGCGTCGCCGACGCGATCAGGACGCATCCCGGGTCGGCCGATCCTGACAACGTCGACCTCAACGCGATGATGGAGCGCTCGGACATGATGAGCGACTATGCGACGCGGTACCACGACCTGGCGCGTCTTGGCAACAGCGATGCCGTCGAGCACGCGCTCGATACCGCACTCACGAAGACGCTCGACTATTTCGACACGCATAGCCACTACGCGCGGCAAAACCAGCGCATCGTCGACGGCCGGTACGACTGATGTGCGCGCGCGACATCCGCTGATATCGCGCGCCAATCGAACGCAAGACACCACACCTGAGAGAAAAGACACGATGATGAATGCCCACCTGAAGCGCCTCTTTGCCGAAATCTGTGCACTGATCGGTGCCGCCTACGAAGCCACCGACGCGAGCCACTGCACGTTGCGCATCGCGGACTTCGACGTGCTGCTCGTCTGCGATGGCGACGAGCCACAGCACGCGGCTGCCTACTTCGACCTTGGCCCGCTGCCCGAAGAAGGCCGGGAGGCCGTGCTCATGCACATGCTCGAAATCAATCACGGGATCGGCCCGTCGTGCAAGGGCATGCTCAGTGTCGACCCCGGGTCGCAGCGCGTGCTGTGCGCGCGGCCTTTCGTTCTCGACGAATTGACGACGGGCCGTGCAGTACTCGATGACCTCACGGCATTTGCCAAGGAACTGCGCGCGGGTAGCGACGAAACCAGCCGCAACCGTGAAGACGAAGGCGTTCCGGACGTCGAGGCCCCCGTCCCGATGTGCTGGGCTTGATGATGCGGGAGGGGCCTGGAGGTCGAGAGGCCCCTTCCACGCGCGATGCCGCACAGCCTTCGTCAGGCATCCGAATCGCTGTCGGTATCGTGGGCAAACGTCACTCCGCCCCTTTCCGTGCGTGTGGCGGAGGTGCCCATGCCCTCGCACACGTGGCGCTCGATGCTCGCTTCCATATCGACGCCGGCAGCCGCCGCCCCCGACGTCCAGAACGGCCCGCGGTGCGCGTTTCGATCGGCACCGATCTCGTCCGAACAGGTCCCGCACGGCCGCATCGTGCCGGCCAGGTTTGCCGGATCGATGCTTGAGCGCATTTTCGTGCGCAGGAACGCCTTGATACGCCGCTCGGCGTGCAGATCGACTTCCTTGCGGTCGTACTCGTGCCGCTGCGTCGGCACGCGGAACCGTCGCTCGGCGATAGCGGCCAGGACGGCATCGGACGCAGAACCCAGATGCGGGTC
>CBJMQH010000537.1:0-3695 GCA_966431825.1 uncultured Trinickia sp. | reverse complement strand
ACGAGGGGACGATCGAGCGCAAGGTTGTCGCCGACGCGCTCAAGAAGTACAACCTCGACCCGAACAAACCCAACCCGATGACCGTTTAAGGCATCGCCTTCGCGTGAGGCCAGTCGCGCGAACCTGTCGGCCCCGGTGGGACGGCACGTTCGCGCGCGAGCCCTGGAGACACTAACAATGAGTGAAGCGATCGAAGTCAAGGTGCCGGACATCGGCGACTACAAGGACGTCCCCGTCATCGAAGTGCTCGTGAAAGCGGGCGACGTTGTCGAAAAAGAGCAGTCGCTTGTCACGCTCGAATCGGACAAGGCGACGATGGACGTGCCGAGCCCGGCGGCGGGCACGGTCAAGGAAGTAAAGATCAAACTGGGCGATGCGGTGTCCGAGGGCACGCTGATCATGCTTCTCGAAAGCGCGGGCGCCGCGAAGGCGAACGGCGCTGCGGCGGCACCGCAGGCCGCAGCACCGCAGGCCGCGCAAGCCGCACCCGCACCGGCACCCGCACCGGCAGCCCCCGCGGCCGCACCGTCGGGCGGCGGCCTGACGGAAGTGAAGGTGCCGGACATCGGCGACTACAAGGATGTGCCCGTCATCGAAGTGGCCGTGAAAGTTGGCGATCGCGTCGAGAAGGAGCAGTCGCTCGTCACGCTCGAGTCGGACAAGGCGACGATGGATGTCCCGAGTTCGACGGCAGGCGTCGTGAAGGAAATCAAGGTCAAGGTCGGCGATACGGTGTCCGAAGGATCGGTCATCGTTATCGTCGAAGCCGAAGGTGCAGCCGCTGCTGCCGCGCCGGCTGCTGCCGCCCCGCAGAAGAAGATCGAGCCGCCCGTCGATTCGCCGCGCCCGGCCGCGCCGCAAAGCGTGCCGGCGCATCCGTCCGCGCTTGCGCAGGCACCGCTGATCCCGGCAGGCGAGGGCGGCGCGCGCCGTCCGAGCCATGCATCGCCTTCGGTGCGCAAGTTTGCGCGCGAACTGGGTGTCGACGTTGCGCAGGTTCAAGGCACGGGCCCGAAAGGCCGTATCACGCAGGACGACGTGACGGCGTTCGTGAAGGGCGTCATGACCGGTCAACGCGCGCTGGCGGCGGCACCGGCTGCGGCGAGCGCGGGCGGCGGCGAGCTGAACCTGCTGCCCTGGCCGAAGGTCGACTTCACGAAGTTCGGCCCCATCGATCCGAAGCCGCTTTCGCGCATCAAGAAGATCTCGGGCGCGAACCTGCACCGCAACTGGGTGATGATCCCGCACGTCACGAACAACGACGAAGCGGATATCACCGAGCTCGAAGCATTGCGCGTGCAGTTGAACAAGGAGAACGAAAAGGCGGGCGTGAAGATCACGATGCTTGCGTTCGTGATCAAGGCGGTCGTTTCGGCGTTGAAGAAATTCCCGACGTTCAACGCGAGCCTCGACGGCGATACCCTCGTGTTCAAGCAGTACTACCACGTCGGTTTCGCGGCCGATACGCCGAACGGCCTCGTCGTGCCGGTGATTCGCGACGCGGACAAGAAGGGTTTGGTCGAAATCGCCAAGGAAATGGCCGAGCTCTCGAAGCTTGCACGCGACGGCAAGCTCAAGCCCGACCAGATGCAAGGCGGCTGCTTCTCGATTTCGTCGCTGGGCGGGATCGGCGGTACGCATTTCACGCCCATCATCAACGCACCCGAGGTGGCGATTCTCGGCCTGTCGCGCGGCGCGATGAAGCCGGTGTGGGACGGCAAGCAGTTCGTGCCGCGCCTTACGCTGCCCCTCTCGCTCTCGTACGATCACCGCGTGATCGACGGTGCGGAGGCCGCGCGTTTCAACGCCTATCTGGGTTCGCTGCTCGCCGACTTCCGGCGCGTGATTCTCTGAAACGCCGACACCAACAAGAAGGGGACGTGAATGAGTCTCGTCGAAGTGAAAGTGCCGGATATCGGCGATTTCAAGGACGTCGATGTCATCGAGGTCAACATCAAGCCGGGTGACGTCATCGAGAAAGAGCAGTCGCTCTTGACGCTCGAGTCGGACAAGGCATCGATGGAAGTGCCGAGCGACGTCGCCGGCACCGTGAAGGAAGTGCGGATCAAGGCGGGCGACAAGGTGTCGCAAGGCACGGTCGTCGCGCTCGTGGAAGCGGGGGCGGCTGCAGTTGCCCCCGCGCCTGCTGCGCCGAAGGCCGCTGCGCCGGCAGCGCCTGCTGCCGCGCCGCAACCCGCGGCCGCCGCCCAGCCCGCACCGCAGCCCGGCAGTTTCTCGGGCAGTGCCGACATCGAGTGCGACATGCTCGTGCTGGGCGCGGGCCCGGGCGGGTATTCGGCGGCGTTCCGCTCGGCCGATCTCGGTATGAAGACGGTGCTCGTCGAGCGCTATTCGACGCTGGGCGGCGTGTGTCTGAACGTCGGTTGCATCCCGTCCAAGGCATTGCTGCACACGGCGCTGATCACTGATGAAGTGGCCGCGCTCGCGGACCACGGCATCACGTTCGGCAAGCCGCAGATCGATCTCGACAAGCTGCGCGCGTTCAAGTCGGGCGTCGTCAAGAAGCTGACGACGGGTCTTGCCGGCATGGCAAAGGCGCGCAAGGTCGAGGTGGTGACCGGCGTCGGCGCGTTCGTCGATCCGTACCACATGGAAGTGAAGGGCGAGAGCGGCACGAAGATCGTGAAGTTCAAGCAGGCGATCATCGCTGCCGGCTCCCAAGCCGTGAAGTTGCCGTTCATGCCGGAGGACCCGCGCGTCGTCGATTCGACCGGTGCGCTCGAACTGCGTCAGGTGCCGCAACGGATGCTCGTCATCGGCGGTGGGATCATCGGGCTCGAAATGGCAACCGTGTATGCGACGCTCGGTGCCAAGATCGATGTCGTGGAAATGCTCGACGGCCTGATGATGGGCGCGGACCGCGATCTCGTGAAGGTTTGGCAGAAGTACAGCGCCAAGCATTTCGCGAACGTCATGCTGAAGACGAAAACGGCCGCGGCCGAGGCGAAGTCCGACGGCATTTACGTCAAGTTCGAAGGGGAGCAGGCGCCGGCGGAGCCGCAGCGTTATGACCTCGTGCTCGTGGCGGTCGGCCGCAGCCCGAACGGCAAGAAGATCGGTGCCGAGAAGGCGGGTGTTGCCGTGACGGATCGCGGCTTTATCGACGTCGACAAGCAGATGCGCACGAACGTGCCGCATATCTTCGCGATCGGCGATGTGGTCGGTCAGCCGATGCTGGCGCACAAGGCCGTGCATGAAGGGCACGTGGCAGCCGAAGCGGCGCACGGCGAGAAGGCGTACTTCGACGCGTTGCAGATTCCGTCGGTGGCTTACACGGACCCGGAAGTGGCATGGGCCGGCAAGACGGAAGATCAGTGCAAGGCCGAGGGCATCAAGTACGGCAAGGCCGTGTTCCCCTGGGCCGCATCGGGCCGCGCGATTGCTAACGGCCGCGACGAGGGCTTCACGAAGCTGATCTTCGACGAAGAGACGCATCGCGTGATCGGCGGCGGTATCGTCGGCCTGAATGCGGGCGACCTCATCAGCGAAGTCTGCCTTGCGATCGAGATGGGCGCCGATGCGACCGATATCGGCCGCACGATTCACCCGCACCCGACGCTCGGCGAATCGATCGGTATGGCCGCCGAGTTGTACGAAGGCGTGTGTACCGACCTGCCGCCGCAGAAGAAGAAGTGACGGGCGCGGGGCCGCGCGAGCGGTCCCGCCGCATGCCG
>CBJMQH010000536.1:0-3697 GCA_966431825.1 uncultured Trinickia sp. | reverse complement strand
AACGCACGGGCCGGACGATCGCACAGTACCTGAGCGAGCGCGGGTATGTGAGCGTCATCCATTACAACGGTTCGGAGCAGGATGCGGCGGAAGCGGTCGCAGCCATCGCGGCCGCAGGCGGCGAGGCGAGCGCGGCACAGGCCGACCTGAACAGCGCACAAAGCATCGATGCGCTGATCGATGCCGTCTACCGCCGCCATGGCCGGCTCGATCTGCTGGTCAACAATGCCTCGGTGTTTCGGCAGGAGCATTTCCCCGATTTTTCGGTCGATGACCTCGATGAAGCGTGGCGCGTCAACTGCCGCGCGCCGATTCTGCTGACGCGTGCGTTTTATCAGCACGCGAAGGCCGCCGGGGCAACGGGCGCCGTCGTCAATATCGTCGACCAGAAGGTGAAGCAGAACTTTCATCGCGATCATTTCAGCTATACGGTCGCCAAGACGGCACTCGGCAACCTGACGGCGATGCTCGCCATCTCGGCGGCGCCGGTGCTGCGCGTGAACGGCGTTTTTCCGGGCCTGATGCTGCGCAGCGACGACCAGACCGACGAAGACTTCGCGTTCGCGAGCCGCGTATCGAATCCGCTCGGCCGGGTAGCCGGCCCGCTCGACATTGCGGCGGCCGTGCTGTTGCTCGCCTCGCCGGCTTACAACGGCACCGACTTTGTCGTCGACGGCGGGCAGAACCTCGTCCGTGTGCCGGAAGACGTCCTTTATCTGCACCGCGCGCCGGCAGGGAACGCTCAGCAAGACTAACCAGCGCGCATTGCCGGATGGCCTGTGTGACGGCCTTGCCGGAAACGAATCGGAAGAAGCGGGGGAGCAGTGGACAAGCCTGTCATGGCGTTGACGTACGCGCAGATCGATCTGTGGGTCGCCTCGTTGCAGCCGGCGCTCGTCGCGGCCGGCTTCGCCTGCGCGATCGGCGTGCTGCGCGGTGGGGCACCGCTTGCGCTGATGGTCTCGCACGCGGCCGGCGTGCCGGTTGCCTTCCTGCGGTACGAGCGCGCATCGCGGCTTGCGCAATGGGATTCGTCGCTGCCGATCCCGCCGCGCGGCAGCAAAGTCCTCGTCTGCGAAGACATCGCCGGCATGGGGCATACGCTCGCGGATTGCATAGGATTCCTGCGCGCCCAGGGGCTTGAAATCCGGACGCTGACGGCAGCATTCGACGATCTGAGCCGCATTCGCCCTGACTACGCAATCGACGCGCGCGGCTACCGCGTGCTGTTGCCGTGGGAACGGCATGCACACACCGACGATTTCCAGGCCGCGCTGCGAGACACGCCGGCCGGCAGCCATCGGCGCCTGGCCGAAGATCATACGTTTGCCGCCTATGCGCTCGACGTGGCCGTGCTCGCTGCGCTGGATGACGTGCCGGGTGGACCGGCGACCACCGCAGGCGCATCGGCACAAACGAGCGCGCTTGGTCAGCGCGTGTTCGATCGCTTCGGCTTCGGACCGGAGCGCACGAAGCTGCTCACCAGCGCACAGTCCGAGGCGCATCGCGGTGCCGTAGCCGCATGGCTCGCCGCACGCGGTTGGAGTGGGCCGCGGCTCGTGATGGGCGCCGGCGAGGCGGGCGAGACGGATCCCGCCGCCTTGGCGCGGCGCAACGCCGAAGCCGCGCTCGCGGCGGCGTGCACGCATTTCATCACCTCCGATCCGACCCAGGCGATTCTGATCGCGCGATGCGCACCGCTCGTTCGCGTCGTCTGGTGGTACGCGCAGCGCGCCGAGGCGCAGCAGATCGCGGCCCACGAATGGCAGCCGCTGCCTGCCGCCGCCGCGGTGGTCTGAGCGCGCGCCGGCGACGATGTACAAAGAGGCCTGTCGGGCGATGCCGCTGCCCGATCAGGCCGCAGAGCGTGACCGCTTACGGCTTGGCGGTGTGCCAAACCCCCTTGAAGCCGTCGCCGGCCGCCTCCCCGGGGTGCTTGTCGTTCACGAAACGGTAGAGGGGGTGCCCTTTGTAGGCCCATTGATGTTTGCCGCCGGGGGCATCGAGAAAAGTCCAGTCGCCGCTCGGCTTGTCGTAGCTGTCGGCCGTTTCTGCCGGCCAAAGCGAGGCGCATTGGCCCGTGCAGGCGCTCTTGCCGGGCATCGTGTCTTTGTCGAACGTATAAAGCGTCATGCCTTCGTCGTTCACGATCATGCCGTTCGATACTTTTGGCGGTTCGCTCGAGGCAGTGAGCGGTAGCGCGCAGGCGGCAATGCAAAGCAACGTCTTGATCATCTTTTCACCCGTTCTTTATCGTTGAGCGAGGTGGCGCGGTGCGCCACAACGGGTAAACGGCTCCGGCGTCCGCGTATTCCAATGCACGAGGCTCATTGCACAATCAGCTCGCCGCGCATGACGGGGTGAAGCGTGCAGTGATAAGCGTAGTGCCCCCGGTGCCGAGCAACGAAACGCCACGTGCCGCCGGGGCCGATTTCGTGCGAGTCGAAGGCCTTCGCGTCGGCCGAGGCCGTATGCGACACAAGGTCCTTGTTTTGCCACAAGACCCGGTCGCCGAGGTGCACCGTCAATTGCGGTGGATCGAACCGCATCTGGTCGATCGTGACGACATACGTGCGCGGCGTGGCTTCGGCCGCGGCCGCGCCCTGGTGCGATGCGGCAACGCAGGCGACGCAAACGGTCGCCGCGCCGAAGACACGGTACATCGAGGCGGACGCGCGCCGGATGACACGATCAGTCATCGCTTTTGCCGAGCTTGGCCTGCAGCGCTTTCGCGTGCTCGAGATGAGCGACGAAAGCCGGGCGCACTTTGACGAGTAGCGCCTTCAGTTCCGCGTTTTGCGCGTCGGGGATCAAGGTCTTGTCGAGCGCGTCGATGACCGACTCGTGATAGGCCACCTCATGCGAGACATAGGACTGATCGAAACGCGCCCCGCTCAGTTGTTTGAGGTGAGTCAGATTGGCGGCGCCGCCCTGGGCGAGGGCTTGGCTGGTCGGGCTCTCCTCGGGAGCGACGTTCAGTTTTTGCACGAGCTCGGTGGCGGCCTTGTTGACGCCTGTGTGGTCTTTGATCATGAGTTGCGCGAACGAGCGGACCTCCTTCGAATGCGTCTTCGATTTGGCGAGCGTTCCTGCATCGATATCGACTTGATTGGCCGCGACAACGATCGCGGCAATCTGCGGGTCGGTCAGCGGGGCCGTTTGTGCGGCGCACGGATTGGCGACGGCGGCCGTTGCCATCAGCAGCGCAATCCCGAGAATCTTCCTGTTCATTCGCTTTTCTCCTTTGACGAGGGGGCGACGCTAGGTATCGCGCCTCACGTGCGCGCGTATGACATTGGACGTCGCGTGGGCGCGATCCGTTTCCGGCAGGTTGCGTGGGACCGCATCGACGGCTGGTGCGGGCCGCACCCACCCGGGAATAAGGCGGCGCGCGGCGTGGTTTTGCCAGGCGTAACCGTCACAACTCATTGTAGGAGCCGCCATGAAAAAGTACGCCGCTGCACTATGCGCATTGATTGCGATCGCTGCTCAAGACGCCGCCATCGCGCAGCAAAAGACCCGCGCGCAGGTCTACGAGGAACTGATCGAGGCAAGGCAGAACGGCCTCGATTTCGTCACCGATGCTTCGTATCCGGAGGTCAGCCCGTTCTATGCGGATCAGGTCGCACGAATGCGTGCGTCGCAAGGTGACGCGCGACGGCGCGATGCCGTCGCGGGGGGAGGGGCAATGACGCCA
>CBJMQH010000535.1:0-3712 GCA_966431825.1 uncultured Trinickia sp. | reverse complement strand
ATACGCGGCCGCAACGCGCGCTCGCTCACCGCCGCATCGGCCACGTCGTGCAGCGCTTTGACGAGCGTGTCGTCGTAGTTGGCGACGGCCTCGTCGTACGTGGCCTGCGCGCCGCGATACTGCCCGCGGAGCCGGCCACCGTTGAAGATCGGCAGCGAAATGGCCGGCCCGACATTGCCGAACACCGATCCCGCCTTCGTCAGCATGTTCAAGCCGAGCGACTGCATGCCGATCACGGCGCTCAAGCTGATGTCGGGATAAAACGCTGCTTCGGCGACGTCGATGCGCTTGGCAGCCGCTTGCGCACGCATGCGCGCTACGACGATGTCAGGACGTCGCGCGAGCAGTTGCAGCGTCACATCGGGCGGCAGACCGAAACGTTGATCGATGGCGACGCTCGGCCGCACGATCGCAAGCGCGCGATCGGGACCGGCACCGAGCAAGGCGGCGATTCGATTGCGCGTGAGGCCGATCGATTCGTCGATCGACAGCAGTTCCGCCCGGCTCGTGTCGCGTCGCGAGATCGCCTGTTGTGCCGCCCCCTCGGTCTCGAGGCCCTCCGCCTTGCGCTCGGAGAACAACGCAGCCGTCTTCGCGCGGACATCGAACGCTGCGCTCGCACAGTCGCGTTCTGCGAAGAGCCGCGCCAGGTCTGCGTAGGCGTCGACGACCGACGCGGCAAGGACGAGCCGGGACTGTGCCGCATCGGCGCGCGCGGCTTGCGCATCGGAGGTTGCCGCGGCGAGCGCCGCGCGATTCTTGCCCCAAAAATCGAATTCGTAAGAGAAGTCGAGCGCCCCCTGCCCGGCCGGCCGCCAGCCTTTCGGCGTGAACGCGGGCGGCGTGAGGTAGTTGTAGCTTTGCTTTTCCTTATCGACCTTGGCGTCACCAGACACTTCCGGAAACAGTCCGGCCCGCGATTGCTGAACGGATGCCTCGGCACTGCGTAAGCGCGCGGCAGCGGCAGCAAGGCTCGGCGAGCCAGCCAGTGCTTCGCTCACGAGTTGGTCGAGCTGAGGGTCGCCGTATCGCTGCCACCACTGATCCTGCGGCCACGCAGCAGCAGGGGCGTCGACCGGCGCGAAGCTGCGGGCGGTCGCGTAGGTGCCGATCTCTGTCGGCTTCAGAGTGACGGAATCGGGCTTCGACGCGCAGGCACTCATGCCCACGGCCAGCACCACACCCAGTACGCGGCCCACCCCACCGAAGCGCAAACGCCTCGTCTCTATCGATGGCCTGCCTTTCATCGCGTCGCATCCTTATCTAAACTGAACCGTACGGTTTATAATACATCGTGCAATCGGACGTCAATCGATTTCGAGCAGGCCGTTGCAGTTGCGAACGCTGAAGATGGACGGGTACCGCGTTGCGGGTACACTTGCGGGCTGCGGACGTTCGCCCAGCACCGGGTTCAGGAGATGAGAAAGAGGACGGAGGAAAAGCGGCAGTCGATCATCGACGCTGCGCACGCGGTTTTCCTGGAGGTGGGGTTTCACCAGGCATCGATGATGGAGATAGCGGCCAGGTCCGGCGCCTCGAAGGCGACGCTGTACGGCTATTTCGATTCGAAGGAAGCGCTGTTTACGGAAGTGATGGTGAACGCAGCCGGCGAGATTCAGGCCTCGTTCGGCCAACTGAGGCTCGACGTTCCGCTACGCGAGTCGCTGATTGCATTTGGGCAGCACTACCTGCCGGCCATTCTCAAGCCTTCGATCGTCGCGATCAAACGTCTCGCGATCGAGGAAAGCGGACGCTCGACACTTGGACGCGCGATGTACGAGGCGGGGCCGAAGCGGGGATGGGCCATCGTGCGCGACTTTCTGCTCACGGCGATCGAGGCCGGCAAGCTGAAAGAATGCGATGCGGGCATTGCCGCCCGGCACCTGTTTGCCCTTTACGATGCGGAGCTCGTGGAGATTGCGATGCTGGGGTTTCCGGTCAGCACTACGCCGGCAAAAATACTGCCTGTCGTGACACGGGCCATCGACGTGTTCCTGGCGGCATACGGGCGGCCGAGCGCAGGCTGACGGACGCGCGCTGCGCGCTTACGCGAACAAGACTGCTTAGTTAGTCCTGCGGACCGAACCCATCAAGGAGTGCCTGCACGTTTTGACGCATCACCGGGAGGTCGTTTTTGATAGTGGCCCACACAATATCAAGGTCCACCTTGAAATAGTCATGCGCCAATATGCTCCGCATTCTGTAACTGAACTTCCAGGGAACGTTCGGATGCGCAGCAACGAATGCAGGATCATGCTTTAACACCTTGTTGCTCGCCTCGCCTACGATCTCGAGGTTACGAATCACCGCGTCCACAACGAGACTGCTGGCGCCGAAAGCACCCCTGTCCGTGCCGGACAAATAGGTTTCTATCCGGTCGATCGCCTCGATCATATGACGCAAGTAGTCAGGCACTCGGAGTTCTTTGCCACTCATACTGGTTCTGCCTCAGCCAGAACGCGAGCGCGGAACTTATCTGGGAGGGCGTTCGGGGTCAGCACGTCCACCTCAACTCCAAGCAACTCCGCCAAACCGCATTCGATCGCACCGATATTCAACAGCGTCATGCCCGGCATGGGTTCGACCAGGAGGTCGAGGTCGCTTTCCTCGGTGTCTTCGCCGTGCAGGACCGAGCCGAAGACGCGTGCATTCGATGCCCGGTTTTCCTCCACGATCCTGCGAATCTCCGCGCGATGCGCGTTCAATGCGACTGAAGGCTTCAAGAGAATTCTCCAATTCATTGCGCCTATGCCCGCCTGTCCCAGGTAGTCGGGCCCAGCCAACTGCGCGACCTCGCTTGCGCGTCGGACTCGGTGACAGATCGCGCGATACCGTCACATTGTAACCTTACGGACAGTCTGGCTGCGGTGCATCGCCAACGCAAACGGCCGGCCGTCGCTACCGCCCGTGCCCAAGCGCCGCCCTCACCGGCGCGGCCTGCGCAGGCGCCACGTCCTTGATCTTGCGGAAGATCAGCGCGGCGACGAGCGTAATGGCGCCCAGGCAGACGAAGCTCATGCGGAAGCCGACAATCATCGATGCCCAATGACCGGCGAACAGCGTGACGAGTGCCCCGCCGATGGAAACCCCAAGCCCCATCGCCAGCATCTGAACCATCGAAAACAGGCTGTTGCCGCTACCCGCGTCCTCGTGCGTCAGGTCTTTCAACGTCACGCTGTTCATCGCGGCGAACTGCATCGAATTGGCGGCACCGAAGACGACGAGCACGGCGATCGCAACGCTCACAGGCGTACTGGGCGAGATCAGTCCGAACCCCACGATTGCGCCGCCAACCAGCATCGTGTTCACCAGCAGGAACGTGTCGTAACCATAGCGGCGAATCAGCGGGGCAATCCAGCGCTTGGCGACCGTTCCGGCAAGCGCTGCGGGCAACATCATAAGTCCCGAATGCAACGGCGAGTAACCGAGTTCGAGCTGGAGCAGCAGCGGCACCAGAAACGGTACGGCGCTCGAACCGATCCGGCACACGAGATTGCCGATGAGGCCCACGCTGAAGTTCGGCTCGCTAAAGAGCGCGAGCCGGAACAGCGGATTGCGATGCACACGGGCATAACCCACATACGTCGATGCGGCCGCAAGCCCCAAGGCGAAGAGCCCCGCCGACCATCCCGCGCGATGCGATGCGAACGGCGCATCGACAGCCAGGGAAAACGCGATCATGCATAGCGAAACGAGCGCACACCCGACGATA